>NZ_JBHXNW010000047.1:24255-38744 GCF_042717365.1 Streptomyces sp. NPDC058534 | reverse complement strand
CTCTTTTGCCCCCCTCTCCCCCCCCCCCCGCCCCCCCCGCCCCCCCCCCCACGGCGGGAGTTGCCGATCAGACTGTGCCCAGGGTCATCGGCGGCAGGTGCGCCGTCACGACGCCGCCCGCGCCGAGAAAGGGATCAGCCGGCGGACACGTCCGTCACCGTCCAGCGCTGGTTGGCACCGGAGTTGGGCGGCCACGTGGTGACGTCCGCGCCCTCGTGGGTGGCCTGGCCGCCGACTTCGAGGAGGCGCCCGGTGGCCGCGTTGACCAGGGTCCAGGTGCCGTCACCGGTGGTCGACGTGATCCATTCGGCGGCCTCGTCGCGCTTGCCGGTGTCGGGCTCGGCCACCGGGACGTCGTCGCGTACGGCCAGCCGCGTGCCGTCCTCGGGGTTGGTGAAGACGTGGCGGTCGCGGACGCCGCTGTCGTGGCGCACCGCGCTCAGCCGCCACTGCTGGGCGCTCGTGCCGGCCTCGGTGCCGAGGACCAGGTTGGTGCCGTTGTCCGCGACGGTGACGGCCTTGCCGCTCTGCACGCCGGTCAGCGTGTAGGTGCGGCCCTTGCGCAACGGGGCCGCGTCCTTCGCTGTGCCGGAGACGCCCTTGATCTCGAAGGAGGTCACGGACTGCGCGGGCACGGTGAAGGTGGCCGTACGATCGCCGACCCTGATCGGGGCCCGCTGTTCGAGCTTGCCGTCGGCGCTGGTCACGACCGGGGTGACGGTGGCCCCGCGGCTCACGTCCCGGAACTTCGACAGGTCGAGGGTGACGGTGCGGGCCTCGGTGGTGCGGTTGACGTGGACGAGCGAGGCGCTCTTGCCGTCACGCCCGACCGCGGCGGCGCTGGAGGTGTCGTCCGTGCCGATCAGCCGGTCGCCGGGCTTGATGAAGTGGGTGAAGTTGCGGGCCGTGTCGAATTTGGTGTTGGTCCGGATCGGGCAGGTCTCCAGGGTGTCCTCGGCGGTGCAGCCGAACGGGAGCTGGATACTGCCCCAGTTGCCGCCCTTCGCGGACTCGCCGCCGGGCTTCATGTTGTCGTAGTCCTCGACGGGCTGCCAGAACACCCAGGCACGGGGCTCCAGTTCGCGCAGGTCGTCGACGATCTGCTGGGCGAGTCCGAGACCGGGCCGCATGTCCTCGAAGTCCTGGCCGTCGCCCCAGTCGCCGCCCACCTCGCTCATCCACAGCGGCTTGTCCGCCGCCTTGGCGAGGTCGCGCACGGTGGTGCGCTGCCCGGTGCCGTAGGTGTGGACGTTCATCTGCCCGACCAGGTCGCGGTCGGCTTCGGAGTAGGCGCTCCAGTTCCGGGCGAAGATGCCGGGGTTGGTCTCGTCCATCGCGGAGATGTCCGCGCCGACCCTCGCCTTCTTCAGCGCCGGGGCGAGGGCCCGGAGGACCTTGCGCTGCAGCTCGGGCCCCATGTGGGCGCCTTCCTGCCGGCCGCCGACGGGTTCGCCGTCCGCGCCCAGCTGTGTTCCCCAATAGGGGGTGTTGGGCTCGTTGAACGGGTCCACGGTGTCGACCCGGATGCCCTCGGCCCTCTCCAGCCGCCGGGTCGCCCCGGCCACGTAGGCGGCGAAGTCGTCGACCGACTCGGTCCTGAGCTGGTCGGCGGAGGAGTCGAAGCCGCCGGAGACGTAGCCGCTGACGGTCATGAACCAGGGCGGGGAGTTGCTGAAGGTCTCCCAGTGGTCGATGTCGTCCTTGACGCGCTCGACCCACCAGCGCTGGGTGGCGTCGGCGTCCTCGTTCCAGTCGGCCGGGTCGCCGGCGCTCCACCAGTCGGTGTCCTCGCGGGTGGTGCCCGCGGGCGCCTTCCACCAGCCCTCGACCGCGCCGCCGGCCCGCAGGTAGTCCCGCACGTCCGGCGCGTTGCCGCCGCCGATGTTGTAGCGGGCGATGTTCAGCCCGAGGCCGTCGTCGTCGAACAGGAGCCGGGCCAGCTTCTCGCGGATCTCCGGCGGGTAGTCGCCGGTCGCGTTGGCGAACCAGACCAGGCTGGTGCCCCAGCCCTCGAACCTCTCCTGCCGGTACGACGGGTCGGGCCGCACGGTCACGGAGGCGGCGGGCGCGGCCGGTTCGGCCTGGGCGGGAACGCCGATCAGGGCGGCCCCCGTGGCCAGGGCGGTCAGGACGGCGGTCCCGATGAGGCGTCTGTTGCGGGTACGGCGTGCCATCGTGTGCTCCCAACTGGAGGGTGTGGTCGCTGCGGTGGCCCCGGAGCGGGTGCGTGCCGCTCCGGGGAGTCGCGGGATGGTGCGGGTGCGAGCCGTGTCGTGCCGGTGCGGCTCAGTCGGTGGACGTGCGCAGGACGGCGACGTCCCTGGGTGCCAGGACGAGGGAGCCTCCGCTGCCGGAGTCACCCACCAGGACCTCTCCGGCGAGTCCGGGGACGGTCACCGCCGCGTCGGTCCGGTTGACCAGGAACAGGAACCGGCCGCCGGGGCCGCGCCGCACGGTGGCCTCGACCGATCCGCGCACCTCGGCGGGCAGTTCGCTCGCGACACCGGCCGGCTCCAGCAGCCGCGGCAGCAGTGCGGCGAGCCCGGTCGTGCCGAGCCGGGTGGACACGTAGGCGGCCGAACCGCCCCCGGTGGGGCGCCGGGTGACGGCCGGGCGGCCCGCGTGCGTGCCGGTGCGGTAGCGGACCAGGACCTCGGTGTCCGGCGCGGTCACGGTGATCTGGTCGGTCCACAGGTCGCCGGTGCTCGCGTCGTCCAGCTCCACGCCCTGCCCGGCGGGCAGCGGGCCGAACTCCTCGACGCGGATGCCGAGCAGGTCCCGCAGGGCGCCCGGGTAGCCGCCGAGCCAGACGTGGTCGTTCTCGTCGACGACACCGGAGAAGTACGTGGTGACCAGGTGCCCGCCCTGCTCGGCGTACCGGGTGAGGTCCTTGGCCGTCCCGGCCGGGACCATGTGCAGCACCGGTGCGATCAGCACCCGGTGGCGGCTCAGGTCGGCGCCGGTGGTGACGACGTCGGCGCGGACGCCGAGGGAGAGCAGCGCCGAGTACCAGTCGAGCGCCTCCCGGTGGTAGTCGAGCAGGGAGGTGGGGTGCGAGTCCTGCTCGCTCGCCCACCAGGACTCCCAGTCGAAGAGGATGCCGACCTCCGCGGGCTCCCGCTCGCTCCCGGCGACCGGCGCGAGCGCCCCCAGCGTGTCGCCCAGCTCCGTGACCGCGCGGAAGACGTCACTGTCCGGGCCGGCGTGCGGGACCATCGCCGAGTGGTACTTCTCGGCGCCCGCCGCCGACTGGCGCCACTGGAAGAAGCAGACCGCGTCGGCGCCGTGCGCCACGTGCGTCAGTGAGTCCCGGGCCAGTTCGCCCGGCCGCTTGGCCAGGTTGACGGGCTGCCAGTTCACCGCGCTGGTGGAGTGCTCCATCAGGAACCAGGGCCGGCCGCCCGCGATGCCGCTGGTGAGGTTCGCCGAGAACGACAGCTCGTCGCGCTCGCGCCCGCTCGGCACCACGTAGTGGTCGTTGGCGACGAAGTCGACCTCGGCGGCCCAGTCCGCGTAGTTCATGCCCTTGGTGCCGGGCATCACCATGAAGTTGGTGGTCACGGGGACGCCGGGGGTCAGTTCCCGCAGGAGGTCGCGCTCCGCGCGCAGGTGGTCCTTGAGCGCGTCCGAGGAGAACCGCTTGAAGTCCAGCTGCTGGGTCGGGTTGGGGTGCGAGGCGGCCAGCCGCGGCGGCAGGACCTGCTCCCAGTCGCTGTAGCGCTGCGACCAGAACGCCGTGCCCCAGGCGTGGTTGAGCGCGTCCGGCGTGCCGTACCGGGCGCGCAGCCAGTCCCGGAAGGCACGGGTCGCGTCGTCCGAGTAGTCGTACACGTTGTGGCAGCCCAGCTCGTTGTTGACGTGCCAGGCGACCAGCGCCGGGTGGCCGGCGTAGCGGGTCGCCATCTCCCGGACCAGGCGCAGGGCGTGCTCACGGAAGACGGGCGAGGTCGGACGCCAGTGCTGGCGCGCGCCCGGCGACAGCGTCTCGCCCCGGTCGGTCACCGGGAGGATCTCCGGGTGCGCGGTGGTCAGCCAGGGCGGCGGGGAGGCGGTGGCGGTGGCCAGGTCGACGCCCACGCCGTGCTCGTGCAGCAGGTCCATGACGTCGTCGAGCCAGCCGAAGTCCCAGGTGTCGGGGCCCGGCTGGATGCGGGCCCAGGAGAAGATGCCGAGCGACACGATGGTGACGCCGGCCTCGCGCATCAGCCGTACGTCCTCCTCCCACACCTCCCGGGGCCACTGCTCGGGGTTGTAGTCGGCGCCGAAGGCGAGCCGGGGGGTGGGGGCACCGTCCGGCCCGCGGTGGAGGCGGGACGCGAGGGTGGAGATCATGGCGGTCCTTCCGGTGTGGTGCGTGCGGTGCCGGGGGGCTACTTCTCGACGGTGAAGCCCTGCTCGTCGCCGTACTTGACGGAGGCCTCCTGCCAGGACTTCAGCCCCTCGGCGAGCGTGGTGCCGGAGACGTAGGCCTTGCCGGCGGTGTCGTTGAAGACCGAGTTCGCGTACACCTGGTAGGGCAGGTACGACCAGTCGTCGGCGACGTTCGTGGCCGACTCGGCGAAGATCTTGTTGGCCCTCTGGCCGCCGAAGTAGGGGAACGCGGTGTCCTGGAACGCGGCGGACCGCAGCTCAGCGGTGGTGGCCGGGAAGGCGCCGTTCTCCACGCGGGTCCCCACGCCGTCGCCCGCGTTCGCGTACTCGACGAAGGCGTACGCCAGCGCCTCGTTCCTGCCGAGTTCCGGCAGCGCGAGGGCGCTGCCGCCGTTCTCCGCGCTCGCCTTCCCGCCCGCGGTCCACTGCGGCAGCGGTGCGGCGCGCCAGTCGCCGGCCGCCTCCTTCACGCCGGAGGCGAGGTTGGCGGGCATCCAGGCGCCCGTGGCCAGGGTCGCGATGGTGCCGTCGCCGAGGCCCTTGTACCACTCGTCGGTCCAGGAGGTGACGGGGGCGAGGAGCTTCTCGTCGATCAGCTTCTGCCAGGTGTCGGTGTACGTCCTGGCGCCCCGGTCGGAGAAGTCGATCTTCACCTCGGTGCCGTTCACCGTGTAGGGACGCGAACCGGCCTGCCAGAGCATGCTGGTGGTGAGCCCGGCGTCGCCGGTGTCTGCGGTGATGTACGCCTTCGGGTCGGCCTTGTGCAGCTCGCGCGCGGCGTCCAGGTACCCGGCCCAGGTGGTGGGCACCTCGATGCCGTACTTGTCGAAGACCTTCTTGTTGTAGAAGAGCGCCATCGGGCCGGAGTCCATGGGCAGCGCCCAGATGCCGTCCGAGCCGGCCCTCACCCCGTTCCAGGGTCCGGGGGAGAACTTGGCGGAGAGCTTGTCGGCGCCGAACGCCGTGAGGTCGGTGAGCTGCTTGGTCAGGGCGTACTGGCCCATCGCGTAGTACTCGACCTGGGCGACGTCCGGGACGCCCTTCTTCGCCGACACGGCGTTCTGGAGAGCGGTGTACTGGTCGTTGTTGGTGCCGGCGTTGACGAGGTTCACCTTGACGCCCGGGTACTTCTTCTCGAAGTCCGTGGCCACCTTCTCGAGCGTGGGCTCCCACGCCCAGACGGTGATCGTGCCGCCCTTCTTCAGGGCCGCTCGGACGTCGTCCTGGGAGACCGGCTTCCGGCTCGATCCCCCGTCGTCGGAGTCGCCGCAGGCGGTCGCCGCCAGGGCGAGGGCGCAGACGAGACCTATACCGCTCAGCAGGCGGCGCGAGTGCTTGGGCATGGGTGTGCTTCCACTTCTTCGTGGCCGTGACCGGCACCGTTGAGGGTTGGAGGGGAGGACGGGCGCGTGGGGGTCATTCCTTGACGCTTCCGGCGGCCAGGCCGGACTGCCAGTACCGCTGGAGCAGCAGGAACGCCGCGATCAGCGGGAGGATCGTGATCAGCGACCCGGTGACGACCAGGTTGAAGACGGCCTCGCCACCGGCGGTCGCGGCCTGGGCGTTCCAGCTGTTCAGGCCCAGGGTCAGCGGATACCAGTCGGGGTCCTTGAGCATGACCAGCGGCAGGAAGTAGTTGTTCCAGGTCGCGACCATGGTGAACAGCAGGACGGTGACGACGCCCGGCGCCAGGAGCGGCAGCGCGACCCGGAAGAAGGTGCGCACCTCGCCGGCGCCGTCGATCCGGGCGGCCTCCATCAGTTCGGTGGGGATCGCCTCGGTCGTGAAGACCCACATCAGATAGAGACCGAACGGCGAGATCAGGGACGGGATGATCACCGCCCAGGGGGTGTTGGTGAGCCCCATCTCGCTGAACATCAGGAAGGTCGGCACCGCCAGAGCGGTACCCGGTACGGCCACCGCGCCGATGACGACGGCGAACACCGCGCGCCGGCCGGGGAAGCGGAACTTGGCGAGCGCGTAGCCGCCGAGCACGGCGAGGAGGGTGGCGCCGCCCGCGCCAAGACCCACGTACAGCAGGGTGTTGAGCAGCCAGCGGACGAAGACACCGTCGTCGTAGGTGAACGTCTCGCCGATGTTGTCCCAGAGCGCGAAGTCGCCGTCGAACCACAGGCCGAACGAACGCGACAGCCCCTCCTGGGTCTTGGTGGCGCCGACGGCCAGCCAGACCAGCGGCACCAGGCTGTACAGCAGCACGAGACCGGTGAGCACGGTCAGCAGGACGCTGCGCCGGGGCTTGTCGGGGGAGTGCCGGCGCCGGGACGTACGCAGCCGGGGCACGGAGCCGGACGGGCCGGACGACACGCGCGCGGAACGGTCGAGGGCGGTGGCGGCAGGACCGGTCATCGCCGGATCACACTCCCTTGCGCATGCCGCGCAGCTGGACGACGTAGGCGATGGCCACGGTGATCAGCCCCATCACGATGGCGACCGTCGCGGAGTAGTTGTGCTGCTGTCCGTTGAAGGAGAGCGCGTAGGTGTAGGAGTTCGGCGTGTAGTCGGTGGTGATGGCGTTGGGGGCCAGCGGCTGGAGGATGCTGGGCTCGTTGAAGAGCTGGAAGCTGCCGATGACGGAGAAGATCGTGGCGATCACCAGGGCGCCGCGGATCGCCGGGAGCTTGATGGCGGTGATCACGCGGATCTGCCCCGCCCCGTCGATCTGGGCGGCCTCGTACAGCGAGTGCGGGACGACCCGCAGGGCCGCGTAGAAGATCAGCATGTTGTAGCCGACGAACTCCCAGGTCACGATATTGCCGATGGAGGCGAGCACCAGATCGGGGGAGAGCGGGTCGGGCAGCGAGACGCCCAGCGCCCCGTTGATGTCACCGACCAGGCCGAAGCGGGTGCCGTACATGAAGCCCCACATCAGGGTGGCCACCACGGCGGGCACGGCGTACGGCAGGAAGATCGAGACGCGGAAGAAGTCCCGGCCGTAGAGGCGCCCGCTGTCCAGCGCCAGCGCCACCAGCAGCGCGATGCCCAGCATGATCGGCACCTGCACGGCGAGGAAGAGCGAGACCCGGCCGAGCGAGGCCCAGAACCGGTCGTCCGTCAGCGCCTGACCGTAGTTGTCCAGACCGACGAAGGTGGTCCCGCCGATGAGCTGGTCGCGGAAGAGGCTGAGGTGGACGGAGTAGGCGATCGGCGCGAGGAACACCAGGGCGAACACGGCCACGAAGGGACCGAGGAACCCCCACCCCGTCCAGGAGCGCCGGTCGCGCCGCGCCGCCGGGGGCGGGGCGGGCCGCGGCTCGGCGATGGCCGGCGGTTGCAGCGTCGTCATGTCGGTCCTCGCTCGTCCACGTCCGGGAGTCTCAGCGTGTTTGCGTAAACATCGAGTGGCGCGGAAAGAGGTCCGGCCGGAGGATTGCTGTTATGTTTACGTAAACATTCGATGGCGGCATGTCTACACTGCCCCGAGGACGACGGTCAAGGGTCCTTCGGGGCGGGACCGGAAGAGGTGCGGAGAGGTGGCGGACGGCAGTGGACACCGCTGAGGGAGTCGCGGACGCGAGGGACGCCGGGAACACGGCCCCGCGGCGGCGGCGCGGCGGCCGGGTGCCGACGGCGTCCATGGCGGACGTGGCCCGGCTGGCGGGGGTCTCCTCGCAGACCGTCTCCCGCGTCTCCAACGGCTACGCCGGAGTGACCGAGGAGACCCGGCGGCAGGTGCTGGCGGCCATGAAGGAGCTGGGGTACCGGCCCAACAGTGCGGCCCGGGCCCTCAAGCGAGGCGAGTTCCGCACCATCGGCGTCATCACCTTCACGCTGGCCACCACGGGCAACGTGCGCACCCTGGAGGCCATCGCCACCTCCGCGGCGAGCGAGGGGTACGCGGTGACGCTGCTGCCCGTCGCCGTCCCCACCCAGGACGAGGTGCGGGGCGCGTTCTCGCGGCTGGAGGAGCTGGCAGTCGACGCCGTGATCGTCATCATGGAGGTGCACCTCCTGGACGCGGCGAGCCTCACACTGCCGCCCCACGTCCAGGTCGTCGTGGTCGACTCCGACGCGGGCGACCACTACACGGTCGTCGACACCGACCAGGCCGGCGGCTCCCGCACCGCCGTGCGCCACCTGCTGGACCTCGGGCACGACACGGTGTGGCACCTGGGCGGCCCCGAGGGCTCCTTCGCCGCGCAGCGCCGGACCGACGCCTGGCGGCACACGCTCACCGAGGCAGGCCGCACCGTGCCGCCGCTCGTCCGGGGCGACTGGTCGGCGGAGTCCGGGTACCGGGCCGGTCTGGAGCTGGCCGCCCGCCGGGAGTGCACGGCCGTCTTCGCGGCCAACGACCAGATGGCCCTCGGCCTGATGCGGGCCCTGCACGAACACGGCCGCAGCGTTCCGCGGGACGTCAGCGTCATCGGCTTCGACGACATCGCCGAGGCCGGCTCCTTCCTGCCCCCGCTGACCACCGTCCACCAGGACTTCGCCGAGGTGGGGCGGCTCTGCGTGCAGGCCGTGCTCCGCAAGATGCGCGAGGCCGTCCCGGAGCGGGGCACGACGCTGGTACCGACCCGTCTGGTGACCCGCGCGAGCACGGCGGCACCGCCGCGGTAGCCGCGCTCGCTCACCCGCGCGGGGTCAGTCCGGTTGCCGGTCGATGTTGCGGGTCCACCAGTGGTGCTCGCAGAACCAGTGCCCGACCATCGCGCCCCCGAAGACGACGAACCCCACCCCGATCAGCCAGGACTCCACCACCAGCACGATGCCGACCGTGCCGTAGCTGATCGCGTTGTCGAGGATGAGCGGTGTGAAGAACAGGTACGAGAACACCCGCAGGCCGATCAGGCCCACCATGGTTGCCAGCGCCCCGGGCAGCAGGTCCCGCCAGCGCACCTGGCAGCCCAGCAGGAAGTGCTGGCCCCACCAGAAGAACAGCACGCCGACGGCGGTGGACAGCGCGATCCGGGCCGTCCCGTGCAGGGCGGTCCGCGTCTGCACCTCCTGGTAGAGGTACGCGGTCAGCGCGACCACCCAGGTCGCCTGGCGCCAGACGCGGTGCCACGGGCCGGAGGGCAGTTCCCAGATGCGTTCGTAGCCGTTCTGGACGCTCGCCGCGAAGGACACGCCGAAGACGGCGAGCAGGACGCCACCCCACACGCTCGTGGTGCCGACGACCTTGGTGGGCGGGCTGATGATGTCGGTCAGCACCCGGGCGGACCGGCCCGACAGCCCCATACCGTCCGCCAGCCAGGACGCGAAGCCGCCGCGTCCCAGCGGATCGGCGGCGGCCACCACGATCAGCAGCGGCGCCAGCGTGACCAGGGCGAGCGTGGCGAAGCCCATCGCCCTGTGCATCAGTTCCAGGTCCCGGCCGCGCCGGACGAGGGAGGACGCGGCCAGCCGGTCCCACACACGGTGGAACGGCCGCCACAACCGGTTCACGGGTGCTCCTCGGGCGTCCTTTCGATGGCTCGCCGACGGGGAACTGAGTGACCCCGGGGGCGTCCGGGCAAACGTCGGGCCACCCGGACGGCCCTGGACGCACGGGACGCACGGGACGCACGGGACGCACGGGACGCACGGGACAGGGCCGGTATCAGGGGTCCGTGCCCTGCTGCTCACGCAGCCGTTCGTTGTGCCAGGCGATGGCGGCGCGTATCTGCGGCTCCTGGAGGCCGGTCCGGCAGCCGAGCTGGTCCATGGAGAGCGCCGGCGTGCCCTTGGTGAGGGCGCGGGTGAGCTTGGCCGCCCACAGTTCCTCCTCCACGAAGGGCCGGTGCGTGTACCCCTTCTTGATCACGTCGAAGTGGTCGTCCGAGCACGCGGTGATGAGCCGCAGCCCGTCGAACCGTTCATGGGCGGTGTGCACCGCGGAGGAGTCCGGCACATAGCCGGTCACGGACTCGTCCTGGGGGAAGACCTTGGCGCACAGGTCGCACAGCTCCATCGGGACCGGCCGCGGGGTCCGGCGGTCCTTCCTGCCCTTGCGCTTCCACATGGCGACTCCCGGGGTGCCACACAGCAGTGTCGACGCCGGTTGCCGGAACGGGACCGGCGTCCGGAATGTCGGAGTTGCCCGCGGGGCGGGAAGCAAACGCCCCGCGGGTGGGCGACCGGGCGGTGGCCGGGCCGCGGCTGTCTCGCGGCCCGGATGCGTCAAGCCAGCTTGACCGGCAGTTCGAACAGGTCGTTCTGCGTGACCACCGGCTTGTTGCGCAGCTCCGCGGCGGGCACCGCGAGGTCAAGATCCGGGAAGCGGGCGTAGAGGGCGGGGAGCGCCACGCCGGCCTCCAGCCGGGACAGGGCGGCGCCCGGGCACACGTGCGGGCCGTGGCCGAACGAGATGTGCCGGTTCCCCGGCGTGCGGGTGATGTCGAACGCCTCGGCCGTCGCACCGTGCGCCCGCTCGTCCCGGCCCAGCGCGCCGTACGACACGATCAGCGCGTCCCCCGCGGGGATCACCCGGCCGCCGACCGGCACGTCCTCGGTCGCGAAGCGGATCAGGACGTGCGAGGTCGGGGTGGACCAGCGCAGCGTCTCCTCGATCACCGCCGACCAGTCCGCCTTCCCGGAGAGCACCAGGTCCCGCTGCTCGGGATGCGTGGACAGGTTGACCACGGAGTTCACGATCAGCGAGATCGTGGTCTCGTGGCCGGCGGCGACCATCAGCTGGAGCGTGGAGACGATCTCCTCGTCGGTGAGGTGGTCGCCGTTCTCGGACGCCTGGATCAGCGCGCTGGTCAGGTCGTCGCCGGGCGCGGCCCGCTTCGCGGCGACCGTCTCCGCCATGATCGAGGCCAGCTCGGTGAGGGTCGCGAGGACCTCCTGAGGCGGTGTCTGCGTGGAGAAGAACTTCTCGAACAGCACCTTGAGGCGCGGCAGGCGCGCCTCCTCGATGCCCATCAGGTCGGCGACGACGTACATGGGCAGCGGGTAGGCGAAGACGGACTTGAGGTCGACCACGCCGCCGTCCGCGGGCAGCTCGTCGAGCAGCCGGCCGGTCAGCTCCGTGATCCGCTCCCGCATGTGCTCGACCCGGCGCACCGTGAGCGCCTGCGCCACGAGCATCCGCAGCCGCCGGTGCTCGGCGCCGTCCACCGTGAGCATCGAACGGCCCGGATTGGCCAGCCCGATCAGCGGCCAGTCCGCGGGGATCTCGCCGCGCTGCCAGGCGCGCCACACGTTGATGTCCTTGACCAGTCGGGGGTCCGTGAGCAGGGACTTGGCCTCCGCGTGGTGCGTGACCGCCCAGACGGGGACGCCGCCCGGCAGCTCCACGGCGGCGAGCGGTCCGGCGGCGCGCAGCCGTGCGCCCTCGCCGTCCAGGTCGGTGACGAACGGATCCAGCGGTATCCGGGCTTCTTCGGTGCCGGTCGTCATGCTGACGTGCCTCCCAGGGCAGGGGTCGGGGTGAACCGCACGGGCAACTCGGTCAGCCCCCGCAGCCAGGGCGAGGGGCGACGGGTGAGGAACGCGGCGGGCACCGCCAGGTCGATGTCCGGCAGCCGGTCGAGGACGACCTCGATGCCCGTGCGCGCGATGACCTCGGCGACCTCCTGCGCGGGGAAGGGGCAGCGGTGCTCGCCGTGGCCGAAGGAGAAGTGCGCGTTGTTGCCGCCGGTGAGGGCGGAGCCGTCGGTGCGTACCTGCGGGTCGGAGTTGGCGCCCTGGAGGCCGAGCAGGACCAGATCGCCGGCGCGGATCCGGCGGTCGCCGAGCCGGGTGTCGCGGGAGGCCCAGCGGCCGGCCACGTTCTGCGTGGGGGTGTCCTCCCACAGCACCTCGTTCATGGCCTCGGCGACGCTGTTGCGGCCGCCGAACAGCGAGGCGGCGAAACGCTCGTCGGTCAGCATCAGGCGCAGCGAGTTGCCGATCCAGTCCGCCGTCGGCTGGTGGCCCGCGGCCATCATCACCATCAGGTCCTGGGCGACCTCCTCCTCGGTGAAGCCGCTCTTGTCGGACAGCATCCGGGAGGCGACGTCGTCGGCGGGCGCCGCCTTCCGGTCGGCGAGGAGCCGCGCCATCGACGTCCCGAGGTGCGTCTGGCCCGCGATGGCCCGCTCCCGGCCGTCGATCATGTCGTTGAGGGCGGTGACCAGCGCCGGTCCCTGCTCGTCGGAGAACCCGTACAGCCGGGCCAGGACCCGCACCGGCAGCAGCATGGCGTAGTCGGCGACCAGGTCGGCCTCGCCCTTGGCGCAGAGCCGGTCGACGAGTTCGTCGGCGAACCGCTCGGCGTGGCCGCGCAGGACGTGCGGGTCGACGGCCTCCAGCGCGTCGCTGATCATGGTGGCGCGCTCGCGGTGCCGCTCGCCGACCGTGTAGAGGATCGACGGCTGCCTGCGGCCGATCATCGGAAGCAGCGGCCAGTCGTCCGGGATGTTCTCCCACTGGTTCCACAACTCCGAGTCCCGGCTGAACAGCACCGGATCGCCGGTCACCTGGTGCAGCTCGCGGTAGCCCACCACCAGCCAGGCCGGGACGTCCCCGTCCAGCAGCACCGGGGTGACGGCACCGTGCTCGCGCCGCATCTGCCGGTACAGCAGCGCGGGTTCGGTCTGGAAGCGGGGGCCGCTGAGCGGTACGGCGTCGGTGGCGTCGGTGCTCACACGAACTCCTGTCGGGGCGGGGCTCCATGGCCGGCGTAACGGGTCCTCAGGTGCTCGACCAGCGCGATCAGTACCTGCTTGCTGGACTCGCGGGACCGGGCGTCGCAGAACACCAGCGGCACCCTCGGGTCCAGGTCCAGTGCCTCGCGGACCGCCTCGGGCGGGTGCTGTGGGCCGCCGAAGTCGTTGCAGGCGACGATGAACGGCGTCCCGTGGTGCTCCAGCCGGTCGATGGCGTACCAGGAGTCGTCGATGCGCCGGGTGTCGACGAGGACCACCGCGCCGAGCGTGCCGGAGAACAGCCGGTCCCACAGGAACCAGAACCGCTCCTGCCCGGGCGCGCCGAACAGGTACAGCACGTTGCGCGCGTCGAGGCTGATGCGGCCGAAGTCGAAGGCGACGGTCGTCGCGGTCTTGCCGCGCACCTCGCTGATGTCGTCGACCGCCTCGCCGGCCTGCGTCATCGTCTCCTCGGTGTTGAGGGGACGTATCTCGCTGACCGAGCGGACCATGGTCGTCTTGCCGACGCCGAATCCGCCCACGACCACGATCTTGAGGCCGTTGTCGGCGGACGCACCCAGGGGGGTGCGGGCGTCAGAGATTGCGGAGTCCAACGAGCACCTGCTCCAGGATGTCGGGATCGGGGACGGCTGCCGTGTACGGATGACGGGCGCTCACCCGGCCCGCGGCGTGCAGGTCGGAGAGCAGGATCTTGGTGATGCTCACGGGCAGCCGCAGTTCGGCGGCGATCTCCACGACGGCCGTGGGCGCCTGCGTCAGCCGCAGGATCGCCGAGTGCTCCGACTGCATGCCGCGCGTCGGCTCGCACTCCGCGACCACCAGGGTGACCAGGTCGAAGGGGTTGTCGGACGCCGACCGGCTGCGCCCCTGGGTGACCGTGTACAGGCGGTCGGGGGCGTCGTCCCTGCCGGGGCGGCTCATGACGTGCGGGGCTGCGCGGTGAGGTGCTCCCCCAGCTGCTCGATCAGCTCGCTCATGTTGTGCCCCACCAGCCCCGCGTCCGCGTCCTCCGCGGTGACCACGGCGAGGTGCGCGCCCTCTCCGGCCTCCACGATGAACAGGATCCCGCCGTAGAACTCGGTCATGGCCGAGCGCACCCCGCCGCTGCCGTCGCCGAACTCCACGGAGGCGCCCTGGGACAGCGACTGGATGCCGGCGGCGATCGCGGCCAGCTGGTCCGCCTGGTCGACGGAGAGTTCCGGGGTGCGGCACAGCTTGAGGCCGTCTCGGGAGAGCACGAGCGCGTGCCGCGCGCCCGGCGTGCGCTCCAGCAGGCCCTCGATGAGCCAGGTGAGCTTCTCGTCGGCGGTGGTCGAGCCGGTCATGAAGTGGTGTCGCCTTCCGGGTGCGCGTGCGCGTGCGCGTGCGAGTGGGACGGGTGGTCGGGGGTGGTCTCGTCCGGTGCGGGACGGGGTGCGGGGGGCTCCGCCGGGGCGGCGCCGCCCCGCGGGGAGTCGGCGCCCGGACGCGATGGGGTGTGGGGCGGGCTCCGTGGGCCCGGGTGGGCGGGGGGCCCAGCCG
>NZ_JBHXNW010000047.1:0-24245 GCF_042717365.1 Streptomyces sp. NPDC058534 | reverse complement strand
AAATACACCATGATCTTGGCGGCAAGCCTTTTTTTTTAATAAGTGACTGGTCGGGGGTGGAGTGGCCGGGGGGGGGCGGCGGGGGGGGGGCCGCCCCCGGGGCGGCGGCGCCCCGCGTGGAGTCGGCGCCGTCCGGCGTGGGGTTGGTGCCGGTCCGCGAGGCGCCGGTGTCGGCGGAGCGCACGGCCTGGCGGAAGCTGCTGAAGCGGGCCGCGCGTACCTTCGCGTCGTCGGCCGCCGGTGCGGGGCGCGGTTCGGCGGCACGGGCGGTGGCCCGGGCGCGTTCGGCCGCGGCGAGGGTCCTGCCGCGCCGGCGCTTGGGCAGCCCGGTGACCGCCTCGTCCGACTCCCGGTCGGCCAGGTCGTGCGTGGGCGGCGGCTCGGGGATGGCGGGGGTGGGTCCGGACTCCGGTTCGGGGGTGGCGGGGGCGGACCCGGGCTTCGGGGCGGGCACGGCGGGGGCGGTCCCGGTCTCTGGTTCGGGCGCGACGGGGGTGGACCCGGTCCCTGGTTCGGGCAAGGCGGGGGCGGACCCGGGCTTTGGGGCTGGGACGGAGGGGACGGTCCCGGTCCCCGGTTCGGGCACGGCGGGGGCGGTCCCGGTCTCCGGTTCGGGGGTGGCGGGGGCGGACCCGGGCTTCGGGGCGGGCACGGAGGGCTCGGTCCCGGTCCCCGGTTCGGGCGCGGCCTCGGCGGCTCCGGTCTCCGGGAAGGGCGCGGCCTCGGCCGAGGCCGGCCCGGGACCCGGTTCCCGCGCGGGAGCGGTCGCGGGCGGTGCGGAGCCGCGCGGCCGGTCGGCGGGGGCCGCCACCGGCGGGGCCGCCGGACCGTCGGAAGCGCCGGGGCCGCTCAGAATGTCCTGGGGGATGAGCATCAGCACGCCCGTGCCACCGCGCGCCGACGGCCGGAAGGACACCTTCAGCCCGTACTTGGCCGACAGCCGGCCCACGACGGCGAGGCCGAGCCGGGTGCCGGTCAGACCACCGAGCCCGGCGGCCTCTCCGGCCACCGCCTGCTGGGCCCGGCGCAGCTGCACCTCGCCCATCACGAGACCGCTGTCCTCCACGGACACGATCGCCCCGGCCGGCACCGCCTCCACGTAGACGTGGACCTCGGCGGTCGGCGGCGAGAAATTCGCCGCGTTGTCGAGGAGTTCGGCCAGCGCGTGCATGACGCCCTCGGCGGCGTGCCCGGCGACCGCGGCGTCACTGGCGGAGTGCACCCGCACCCGCTGGTAGCCGGCGATACGTCCCATGGCGCCGCGGAGAATGGACTCCATGCCGATGGGCCGCGCCCAACGGCGTCCGGAGCGGGCCCCCGTGAGGACGGCGACGGAGTCCGCGAGCCGGCCGGCCTGCGCGGTGCGGTGGTCGAGGTGGAGCAGGTCGGCGAGGACGTCCTCGTCACTGTGCCGCTCCTCCATGGCGCGCAGGTCCGCGAGCATCCCGGTGGCCAGCGCCTGCATCCGGCCGGCCGCGTTGGCGGTCGCGGACACGGCGGCGGCACGTTCGCCGCGCGCCCGGTCCAGCCGCGACCGCAGCAGGCCGGTCTCCTCGGCGAGCTGCGCGACCTCCTGCGCGCGCTGCTCGGCCAGACGCATCCGCTCCTGCTCGAAACCGGCGGCGAGTTGTTCCCGCTCGCGGTCGAACCCGTTCAGCAGGCCGCTGCGTTCACGGTCGGCCTCGGCCACGAGGTCGGCCTGCTCGCGGTCGGCCTCCGCCCGCAGTCGCTCCCGCTCCTGCCGGGCGCGCTCGGACAGCTGCCCCCGTTCCTGGGCGAGGGCTCCCGCCTCCGCGCGGGCGGCGTCCAGCAGCCGGCGCGTGGCCCGTTCCCGACGGACGGCGTGCACGGCCACCGTCACGGCGAGACAGAGCAGGATCGCCGCCGCGCTCGCGCCCAGGCCGAGCGGCAGGCGTACCGAGGAGGGCGCCGCGGCGACGGCGCCGCCGACGGCGAGCGCCGACACCACGGCGCAGGGCAGGGCCACGGCCACCAGGGTGCGGGGAGCGGGTCGGTCGCCGGGGCGGGCGGGCGCGGTCATCAATCGGGTCCTCGCCAGGCCGCCTGAGCGGCCCTCGTGTCGTCCAACGGGGCGCGTGCGAGCAGGGGTAGTCACACGCCACTCAACGGACGATCACTATACGAGAGTTCGTGATCGAAACGAGAGGAAGTCGGTCAATCTTTGCTCATGCGTGCGCAAGCCGCTCAGGGCAGGCCGCCCAACTCGCAGACCCTGGCGGCGAGATCACGCAGTTTGACGTTGTTGTCCTGCGAGTACCGGCGCAGGGTGGCGAAGGCCTGGTCCTCGGTGAGGCGGTGGCTGCCCATGAGGATGCCCATGGCCTCGCCGATGGTGTGCCGGGTGCCGATGGCCTCCTGCAACTGGGCGTGCGTACGGGCGCTGGAGAAGGCGACCGCCGCGTGCGAGGCCAGCAGCCAGCCGGCCGTCTCGTCGGCCTCGGTGAAGGCGCCGGGCCGGTAGGAGTAGAGGTTCAGCGCACCCAGTTCCTCGTCGTCCGTGAACAGCAGGAACCCCATCATGCTGCCGAGCTTCAGCTTGCGGGCCTCGGGGACGTACTGGGGCCAGCGCCGTGCCTCGTCGTCGAAGTCGGCGATCCGGAACTGACGGTGCCCCTGCGCGGTGCGGGCCGCGTCGAAGCACGGTCCCTCACCGACCCGCTCCTGGAGCGCGTCGCTCTCGACGACCACCTGATCGGTGGGGGCGAGCGACTGCACCCGCCGCCCGCTCAGGATGAGGATGCCCGCGGCGTCGCAGCCCTCGAGCAACTCCTTGGCCGAGCCGGTGATCCGCTCCAGTGTGCCGTTCACCGACTCCTGGGCCAGCAGATCACGGGCAAAGGACGCCATCTGTTGCGCGAACCCGCGCCAGTCCATGCCGTCACCTCCCTCGCTTCCCTGCTTCCTCGCTTCCGGAGCGAGTGCCCGCAGAAGCGGGAGAGCAACAGCGGAAGTCGCGCCCCACGCATCTTGATTCACGCTACATCTAAATGCATCGTGCGCTGATGGAAACTCCTGAGGCCCCGCCGCCTCCCAGACGCCGGTCCGGCGTCAGGCGCCGTCGGGCCGGAGCCGGTCGGCGGCGCCCGGCGGCTGCACGCGCATGCCGGGACGCCGCCGGTGCACGGTCAGGTACGTCACCCCGTCCGGGCCGGCGACCACACCCCGGGCCGAACCGTGCGGCAGCCAGGTCAGGACGCCCGCGTGCAGAGGGCGGTCGCCGTCGGTGCAGACGAGGGAGGCCGCGCCGTCGAGGACGAGCAGCATGACGTCGAGGTCCGGTTCGGTGTGCGTACCGACCCGCCCCGCCGCGGGGACGCGGACGACGTTGGCGTCGAGCTGCCGACCGGGTTCCGCCAGTCTCCACAGGGCGCCGGTGGCCGCCTCGTCGCCGAGCGACAGCAGTCGCGCGGTGTCGCACAGGACCCGGGGGAGGGGCGGGCCGGGTGCCGGGGCGGGGGAGCCGTCTTCGTGCCCTGCCATCAGAGGTCACCGCACCTTCCGCGCCCGGTGACGCGTGCCACGGAGTCATAGCCGTCAATAAACACGAATCCATTATGCGTATTTGATAGCGTCACGGCTGTGCGGCTGACGAAGTTCACCGACCTGGCGCTGCGTTCCGTCATGCGCCTGGCGGTCGTGAGAGACGGTGACGACCCGCTGACCACCCGCGAGGTGGCGGATGCCATGGGCGTGCCGTACACGCACGCGGCGAAGGCCGTCACCCGGCTCCAGCACCTCGGCGTGGTCGAGGCGCGGCGCGGTCGCGGCGGCGGGCTGGCGCTGACCGACGCGGGGCGCGACGCCTCGGTCGGCCGGCTGGTACGGGAACTGGAGGGGGACGGTGAAGTCGTCGCCTGCGAGGGCGATCCGCCGTGCCCGCTGCGGACGGCCTGCCGGCTGCGGTCGGCGTTGCGCGACGCGCAGGAGGCGTTCTACGCCGCACTCGACCCGCTGACCGTCGCCGACCTGGTGGCCTCGCCCACCGGCCCGGTGCTCGTCGGCCTGTCGGACCGCCCCTCGGCATGACGGGCGTGCGCCCGTGGAGGCGCGTGCCCGCGGCCTAAAACACGAATATCATCTACCAATCAAGGATCCGCCGTGCTCTCCGAACAGTCCGTCCCCGTGGTCCGCGCGACCCTGCCCGCCGTCGGAGCGGCCATCGGTGACATCACCGAGCTGTTCTACCGGAAGCTGTTCGACGCGCACCCCGAGCTGCTCCGGGACCTGTTCAACCGCGGCAACCAGGCCAACGGGGAGCAGCAGCGGGCGCTGGCCGGCTCCGTCGCCGCGTTCGCCGGCCTGCTGCTGGAGAATCCCGAGGCCCGTCCCGACGTCATGCTGTCCCGGATCGCGCACAAGCACGCCTCCCTCGGCATCACCTCCGACCAGTACAAGACCGTCCACCGCCATCTGTTCGCCGCGATCGCCGACGTCCTCGGCGACGCCGTGACCCCGGAGGTCGCCGCCGCCTGGGACGAGGTCTACTGGCTGATGGCCAACGCGCTGGTGGCCGTCGAGTCCCGCCTCTACGCGGAGGCGGGCGTGGCCGAGGGAGACGTCTGGCGCCGGATGGAGATCGTCGAACGGCGCGAGGAGAGCGCCGACGCGCTCAGTCTCGTCCTGCGGCCCGCCGACGACCGCCCCACGGCGCCCTTCCGCCCGGGCCAGTACGTCGGTGTCCGCTCCGAACTGCCCGACGGCTCCCGGCAGATCCGCCAGTACAGCCTGTCCGCCGCGCCCGGCGGCACCGACCTGCGCGTCACCGTCAAACGCGTGCACGGCGACGGGCGGCCCGACGGCGAGGTCTCCTCCTGGCTGCACGCGCACGCCCGCGAGGGCGACGTACTCACCGTCTCCGCCCCCTTCGGCGACCTCGCCCTCGCGGAGGACGACGGACCGCTGCTGCTCGCCTCCGCCGGTATCGGCGTCACCCCCGTACTGGCCATGCTCGACCACCTGGCCGCCGTCGGCGCCACCCGGCCGGTGACCGTCGTCCACGCCGACCGCACCCCCGCCGACCACGCCCACCGGCGGGAACAGCGCGACCTGATCCGTGCGCTGCCCGACGCCCGGCTGCACCTGTTCTACGAGGAGCCCGGCGACGCGGCACCGGAGGTGTCGGCCGGTCTCGTCGACCTCGCCGGAGTCGAACTGCCCCCGGGACTCACGGCCTACCTGTGCGGCCCGGTGCCCTTCATGCGCGCCGTCCGCGGCGACCTGCTCCGCCGCGGCGTCCCCGCCGGGGCCGTCCACTACGAGGTCTTCGGACCCGACTTCTGGCTCGGACAGTCGTAGCGGGCGCGGCGGCCCACGCGCACCGGTGCGGCCACCGTGTCGTCGCGGAATTCCGCGCGGACGTTAGGCCGCAGCGGTGACCGCGGTCGTGATGGCGGTGTCGACGCGGGCGTGCACGACCAAACGGGTACCGGAGGTGTCCGCGTTGTTCTCCAGCAGCCGCCGGACCGGCGCGCTGTGGGTGACCACGGACATCAGGACACCGAGCCGGCCGCACCACTGATGGGCCCGGAGCACGGCGCTGACCGCCGCGTGGCCGTCGGCCCCGTCGGTCAGCACGATGACGACGGGGGTCGGCTGATGGGCGTCGACCAGGTTGGTGATGTGCGTGGTCAGCGTGGCCCGCCCGTCGATTCCCGGGTCCCGGTCCACCGTGATGACCAGGACCCCATGCTCCAGGGTGTTGGACAGCATCGCGGCCTCCGATCCGTCGCCTCGTGGCGAAGTTGTGTTCAGTGAAGGTCCCCGGCACCGGGTCCGCAACGCACCCATGACCGGACCCCGTGACCGCACCCCGTGACCGCACCCCGCACCTCTCCGGGCGGCCGCCCCCAGGCACATCCGCACTGAGTACGATCGTCCGGTCCGCCCGGACCCCCGCCGGCCACCCCGAGGAGCCCCGACCCGTGCCCGCCCTGCTGCCCCCGCCCCGCACCGGGCACCGCCTGCCGGACCCGGAGCACCTGACGCGGCTGGAGGACGGCGAACGGCTGCACGCCCTGCTCTGGCGTCCGGGCCCGGGCTGGCGGATGGCCAGCAGCGCCGTGCTGGGCGGCGGGATCGCCGAGCGCGCGTGGGTGCTCAACGCCCAGGTCGCCCACGGGTACCGGCGTACCGACCCCGCCCGCCACCTGGCGGGCCTCGCCCACGCCGCCGGCGCCCGGGGGCCCGGTGTGGGTCTGATGACGGCCGCCGACGTGTCCGCTTTCGCCCGCGCACGCGACGGCGGGGCCGAAGCCGTCGTGACCGCCGGCATCTCGGTGCGCGGCTGGGCCGCCTCGCCCGAGGAGGGCGCCCCCGCCGCCGCGCCGCCCGGGACGATCAACATCGTGGCCGCGGTGCCGGTCGCGCTGAGCGACGCCGCACTGGTCAACGCGGTGATGACGGCGACCGAGGCCAAGGTGCAGGCCCTGCTGGACGCGGGCCTCGACTGCTCGGGAACCCCCACGGACGCCGTGTGCGTCGCCGCCCGCGCGCCGCACGCCGCCGCGGTCACGCACTCCTTCGCCGGCCCCCGCTCCGAATGGGGAGCCCGGCTCGCACGCGCCGTCCACCGGGCCGTACGGGCGGCGCTGCCCGCCCCCGGGTGAGCGCGGGCCCCGCTACAAGGACGTCCTGCGCCGCATCGCCATCGTCCGCACGACCAGTGCCGCGGCGAGCAGCACCCAGGCCACGGCGCTGTACGCCCACGCGGTCGCGCCCCGGGCGAGATCGACGACGGTCCACACCGCCCACAGGGCGAGCACGACGCACAGCGCGGTCCAGGCGATGTCGGAGAGGCGGGTGCGCAACTGGGCGCGCTGCCGTGTGCCCGGTTCCAGGTCGCCGAGACGGCTGTCGGCGGGCGTCTGCCGCTCGTCCATGTCGGACTCCTTCCGGAGGTCGTGGATAGGTGAACTCCGGTTACCCGCGAAGGGGTTGGGCAAGCAGGCCGACACGCGTGCACGTGGGGGCGGCCCCGGCCGGGCCGCCCCCACGTGTGTCATCGGGCCGTCAGCGCGCCGAGGTCTTCTCCAGCGCCTTGTCGAGGGCCGCCTTGAAGCCGTTGACCCACAGCTGGTTCACCCGGCCGCGCTCGGCGGCGTTCGGGTAGGCGTTGGTGCACGACGGGCCGGGGCCGCCGCCCGACATCAGCTCGCTGCACGGCCCCGAGTAGTGGTCGGGCAGGCCGAGCACGTGCCCGGTCTCGTGCGCGGTCACCCGCGTCGAGTCGTACTGCTGGTTCTGCCGGTAGTCGAGGAAGATGTACCCGTTGCCGTGCCCGTCCGTCGAGGCGTACGAGCCGCGCGAGTCGTTGCCCTCGTAGTACGCGAAGTCCGCGCCGGAACTTCTCTCCGCGAGCCGCACGTTGGACACCGAGCCGTTCCAGATCTGGGTGGAGCGGGATATCTGCGAGCGGAAGCTCGGCGCGTTGGTGGCGCTGTAGTAGACGGTGACGGCCGCCGCCGACGACGGACTGGCGGCGCGCTTCTCGGCCACCGACTTGATGACCGCCTCGAAGAACGCCCGGTTCGCGGCCGCGTCCTCGCCCGAGCCGGCCGAGGGCTCGAAGCCCAGGTGAGCGGCCTGGGACGGCGCCTGGGGAGTGGCGGCCGTCGCGGCGGGAGAGGTACCGAGCAGCGCCGCCGTCAGGCCGAGACCGGCCGCGGTGGAGAGCAGGGGCATGCTGATGCGCATCGATGACTCCTAGAGTGGGGGAGTGGGGAGAAGTCGTCACCGGTGAGTGTGGAGCGCCCATGAGCCCGCTGTGATGATGGCAACCGGTGATAGGCCCGGGCTATCACCGCTCACCACGACCCGGGTGCGGCTTGGACCGGAGTGCAGAACTCGCCCTGATCCGCCGCGTTTTGTTCACCTGGCGCAACCAACTGTTCCGCCCTACGCTCCCTGCATGGAGCTCGAGGTGAGGCACCTACGCGCGCTGTGCGCCATCGCCGACGCCGGCAGCCTGCACCGGGCGGCGCGCCAACTCGGTGTCAGCCAGCCCACGTTGAGCACCCAGCTGAGCCGCATCGAACAGGCCCTGGGCGGCCCTCTGTTCGTCCGCGAACGCACGGGCTGCCGCCCGACACCGCTCGGCCGCTCCGTCCTCGGCCGCGCCCGTCCGTTGCTGGCCGACATGAGCACCCTGGTCCGGGAGACCCGCGCCGCCGCGGCCGGCGGCGACAGCAGGCTGCGGGTCGGCTCCACCGCCAGCCGCGCCCTGGCCGGCTGGCTGCGCCGGCTCAGACGCCCGGGCCTGGAACCCACGCTCCAGATGGACGTCTCCGCCAACGCGCTGCTGCGCCGGGTCGCCGAAGGACAGCTCGACGTCGCCTTCGTGCACGAGGTCGAGGGCAGCGCCCTGCACGTCCCCGAGGGGCTGCGCCTGCGCGTCCTCGTCGAACGCGAACCGCAGTTCGTGATGCTGCCCGCCGACCACCCCGCGGCCACCCGCCCCGTCGTCCGCCTCGCCGACCTGGCCGACGACCGCTGGATGGTCGACCCCACCGTCGACGGCGAGTGGGACGGCGTGCACCGCATGCTGCGCGCCGTCGGCCTCAACCCGCGTGTCCTGCACGGCGATTACCACACCGCCGCGTCCCTCGTCGCCACCGGCGAGGTTGTGACCGTCTGCCAGCCCAGCTCCCAGTCCCGTCCCGACATGGCGGTGCGGCGCCTGTACGGCGACCCCCTCGGCGTACGCCTGCTGCTGGCCGCGCGCACCCGCGCCGAGCTGGACGCCGTCTTCCCGGCGCTGGAGGAGGCGTACTGGGAGGTGGCCCGCCAGTCGACCCCGTACCGGGAGTGGCTGGAGGGCGCCGGGATCCGGATGCTGCCCCGGCGCCCGCTGGCCGGGGGCGGCACCGACCGGGTCGAGTTCGTCCGGGCCCGCTGAGCCCCCCGGCCCGGCCGATGGGGTGATTTTCCTACCGGGTCGGTGTGTCTGCGTGACGGAAGGGTTACGGAGAGCATCATGAGCTCTGCACGACGACTCCCGACGCTGCGTTCGCTGGCCGTGATGGGTGCCCTGGGCACCTCCGTTCTGCTGCTGACCGCCTGCACGAACGCCGATACGACACGTTCGAGCGTCGCGGAGGCGGCCCAGACCGGGTCTCCGACCGCGACCGCCACCGATTCCCCGTCCCCCACCGCCTCTCCCTCCTTGAACGAGGACCAGGCCGAGCGCAAGGACCTCGTCTCGGCGACGAAGGTCACCTGGGACAAGGCCGCCGACACCGCCGTCAAGGAGGTCCCCGAGGGCAAGCTCGTGGACCTCGAACTCAAGCGCACGGAGGCCGACGTCACCGCGTCGCCGACCGGCTCCCCGAGCCCCAGCATGCCGAACCCGGCGCCCAGTCAGGGCGCCCCCGAATGGGAGGCCAAGGTCGCCGAGACCGACGGCACCGTGCACCGCGTCGACATCGACGCGGTGAGCGGAAAGGTCTTCCGCATCCAGGCCGACCCGGACCAGGACGCCGACGACAAGAGCCAGACGGCCGACTGGCTGGGCAAGGCCAAGCAGACGCCCGAGCAGGCGGTCAAGGCGGCCACCGGCGCGGCCAAGGGCACCGTCACCCACGTCGAACTCGGCGAGAACGACAACCAGCAGGTCATCTGGGCCGTCGACGTGGTGTCCACCGACAACTGGAACAAGACCACCGTCGGTGTCGACGCGGCGAACGGCAAGGTCCTGACCCAGGACGTCGACAACGACTGAGCCACCGGACCCCGGACGCGGACGGGAGCAGCGGGTCACCGGACCCACTGCTCCCGTTCCGCGTGCCGTGCGCCGTCACCCGGCGGGCGCGGCGGCCTCCGCCGGGTCGTTCGCCCGGCCGCGGGGGAGCGTCATGACGGCGAGGAAGCCGAGGACCGCGACCGCGGCGAAGAAGTAGAAGCCCCACGGGTGGCCGACCCCCGAGGCGACCAGCGCGCCGGTGATCGACGGGCCGACGATCGAGCCGATCCGGCCGATCCCGGACGCCGAGCCGAGCGCGGTGCTCCGTACGGACGCCGGGTAGAAGTTCGTCACGTAGGCGTAGACGAGCACCATGGCCGAGAAGACGAACACGCCGGTGAGGAAGACGACGAGGTTGAGCATCAGGTCGCTCTCCATCCTGATGCTCAGGCACCCCAGCATGACCACCGAGACCGCGAACCAGACCATGGTGGTGCCCTTGATGCCCCGCCGGTCGGCGACGAACCCGCCGAGGACCAGGCCGACGACGCCGCCGACATTGAGCACGAGAAGCTGCGTGACGGCGGTCGGCACGGGGTAGCCGGCGTCGTTCATCAGCTTCGGCAGCCAGGTGTTGAGGCCGTAGACCAGCAGCAGGCCCATGAACGACGCGACCCAGATGCCGATGCCCGCACGCAGGTACGCCGGCTTCAGCAGCTCGGTGAACGCCACCCGCCGGGCCCCGTCCCGCTCGGCCCGCACGAAGGCCGCCGACTCCGGCAGCTTGAACCACTGGATGACGGCGATCACGAGGCCGACGACGCCGAGCAGGTAGAAGAGGATCTCCCAGTCGTCGGCCACCTGGAGGGCCAGCAGCGAGGTGATCACCGCACCGGTGTGGTAGCCGGTCATCGTCAGCGTGCTGGCCCGCGCCCGCCGGCTCGCCGGCATGTGCTCGGCCATCATCGTCAGCGAGACCGGCATGCAGGCGCCCAGGCCCAGACCCGCGAGGAGGCGCAGCGCGGCGAACATCGCGACGGAGTTCGCCAGCGGTACCACGACGGTGAGGACCGAGAAGAGCACCACCGACCCGATGAGCAGCCGGCGGCGCCCCAGCCGGTCGGCCAGCGGACCGACGCAGAGCGCGCCGATGGCGACGCCGACGAGCGACAGCGTCGCGATGGTGGTCGCGTCGCCCGTGGTCATGCCGAGGTGATGGGTCTTGAGCAGAGTGGGGATGATGGCGCCGAGGACGACGAGGTCGTAACCCTCCAGCAGGACGGTGATCCAGCAAAGGACCACCGTCCAGGAGCTGTTGCCGGCGCGGCCGGCCTGTGCGGGCGCGTCGGACGTGGTGGTGGAAGCCATGATGACTCTCCCCCCGGGGGACGGGTGTGAGTGAGCGGAGCCGGAACGGCCGGGGCGGCCGGAGGGATCAGAACGGGTAGTCGGCGATGTCCGGGCGGACCGTCACCCACTGGGTCTCCGTGAACGCCTCGACGTTGGCCGCCGCGCCGCCGAAACGGGAGCCGGTGCCCGATGCCTTGACCCCGCCGAAGGGGGCGCCCGGCTCGTCGCTGACGGTCTGCTCGTTGATGTGCACCTTGCCGGAGTCGATCCGGTCGGCCAGCTTCATCGCCGTACCGACGTCGCCGAGGATGCCGACCGACAGCCCGTACTCGCAGTCGTTGACGATCCGCGCGGCCTCCTCCAGCGTGGAGAAGGCGATGACCGGCGCGACGGGGCCGAAGATCTCCTCGCGCCACGCGGGCATGTCGGTCGTCAGACCGGTGAGGACGGTGGCGCGGTAACCGGCGCCGGCGGTCTCGCCGCCCGCGGCGACCTTCGCGCCGGCCGCGACGCTGTCGGTGACGATGCCGTGCACCCGCTCCAGCTGCCGGCGGTCGATCAGCGGGCCGAGCGCCACGTCCTCGCGGGCCGGATCGCCGACCGGCAGGGCGTCGGCCTTCGCGGCGAGCGCGGCGGTGTACTCCGCCACCAGCGACTCGTGCACGATGTGCCGGCCGGTCGTCATGCAGATCTGCCCCTGGTGCAGGTAGGAGCCGAACGCACCCGCCGAGGCCGCCTTCGGCACGTCCGCGCCGGGCAGCACGACCAGCGCGTTGTTCCCGCCGAGTTCCAGATGGGCCCGCTTCAGCAGCCGACCGGCCCGCTCACCGATCGCCCGCCCGACCGGCGTGGAGCCGGTGAAGGAGACGACCCGCACCTCCGGCGCCTCGACGACCGCCTGTCCGACCGAGCCGTCGCCCGGCAGCAGGTGCAGGACACCGGCGGGCAGCCCGGCCTCCTCGAAGATGCGGGCGATGACGACACCGCCGCCGACCGCGGTGCGCGGGTCGGGCTTGAGCAGCACGGCGTTGCCGAGGGCGAGCGCCGGGGCCACGGAGCGCAGACCCAGGACGAGCGGGAAGTTGAAGGGCGCGATCACGCTCACGACACCGGCCGGGCGGCGGCGGGCGAGCGACCAGCGGGCCTCCTCGGAGGTGAGCACCTCGCCCTGCGGGTGCGTCGGCAGTCCCGCGCACTCGAAGCACTCGCCGATCGCGAGCCCCACCTCGAAGGCGGCCTTGGACCGCACCGAGCCGGCCTCGCGCACCAGCCAGTCCTCGATCTCGGCGGCGTGCTCGGTGAACAGCTCACCCGCACGCCGCAGCACGGCCGCCCGCCCCTGCGGCCCGGTCGCCGCCCAGACGCGCTGGGCCTCGGCGGCCCGGGCGGCGGCGCGGCCCACGTCCTCGGCCGTGGCCAGACCGACCGCGCCCAGCCGGTCGCCGGTGGCCGGCTCGGTCACCGGATGCTCCATGGGGGAGTCCCGCCAGCCGTCGCTGTAGAACTTCCGGCCCCAGACGTCGCTGTCCAGGAGTGTCATCGTGTCCCTCTCTTCGTGCTCTTCGTGCTCTTCGTGCGCGTTCTCGGGATGTCGGTACGGTCAGGAAGGCGTGGTGAGCGCCGTGTCCACCTGGATCAGCCGGGGGCGGTCCACCCGCTCGGCGAGCACCGCACGCAGCTCCTCGGCGCCGTCCACGTGCCGGGCGTGGACGCCGTAGCCCTCCGCGATACGGGTGAAGTCCAGCCCCGGGATGTCGAGGCCGGGGGCGTCCGGCACGCCGAGCAGCCCGCCGAACCAGCGCAGCGCCCCGTACGTGCCGTTGCGCAGCAGTACGACGGTCAGCGGGACCCGGTGCTGCGCCGCCGTCCACAGTGCGGTGATGCCGTAGTTGGCCGAGCCGTCGCCGACCACCGCCACGACCGGGCGGTCGGGCCGGGCCATCGCGACACCCACCGCGCCGGGCAGGCCGAAACCGAGCCCGCCGGCCGCCGGGAAGTAGTAGGAGCCGGGCCGGCGCAGGTCCATCTGGCGCCACCAGGCAGCGTTGGTCGACGTCGACTCGACGACGTACGCCGTGTCCGCGGGCAGTTCGTCGCGCAAGGCGGCGAAGACCTGCTCGGGGTGGAGACCGGGGCCCTCGGCGGTGAGCGGTTCGGGCGCCGGCCGGTAGGGGGCCGCGGGCGTCGCGGGCGCGTCCAGCGACTTCAGGAGCAGGTCGACGACGGCCGAGGGATCGGCGACCAGGGCCTCGCCCATCGGCGCCCGCGCGGCGGCCGACGCGTCCCCGGTCACCTGGATCAGCCGGGTGCCCTCGGGAAGGTAAGGGCCGGGGAGGTGCTCGTGGTAGCGGAAGACCGGCGCGCCCAGCACGAGCACGAGGTCGTGCCCCTCGAAGGCCGCCGAGACCGGTGCGATACCGGCGGGCAGCACGCCCTGGAACTGCGGGTGCCGGTTCGGAAAGGGCAGCCGGAACAGCGAGGGGGCCGCCCACACCGGAGCGCCCAGCCGCTCGGCCAGCCGTACCGCGTCGTCGAAGAGGCCGTCGGAGTCGATGTCGCCGCCCAGCACGAGGGCGGGGCGGCGGGCCGCGGCGACCCGCTCGACGAGCCGGTGACCCTGCCCGGTACCGGGCACGCCGGCCAGCTCGACCCGCCGGTCGAGTACCGCCAGCGCGTTGTCGCCGGCCTCGGCCGACCAGTCGTCGTACGGCACCGAGAGGTACGTCGGCCGCCGCTGGAGCCGCGCCTCGAAGACGGCCTGGGCGAGGGCGCGCGGCACGTCCTCGGCGCACGCCGGTTCCGCCGCCCAGCCGACCAGCGGCTTCATCAGGGCGGGGGCGTCGACGCTGGCCAGGTTGGCCTCCGGGCCGATGGCGGGCCTGACCTGCTGGCCGGCCAGCACCACGAGCGGGGTGCGGGCGGCCACCGCGTTCGTCAGCGCGCCCATGGCGTTGCCGGAACCCGAGGCGGCGTGCAGGTTGACCAGTACCGGGCGGCCGGTCGCCTGGGCATACCCGTCGGCCATCCCGACGACGGCGCCCTCGTGCAGGCCGAGCACGTAGCGGAAGCCGTCGGGCAGCCCGGCGAGGAAGGGCAGCTCGTTGGAGCCCGGATTGCCGAAGACGGTGGTGAGTCCCTGGCGCTCCAGGAAATCGTGGGAGACACGACGCACGGATGGCACGGACATTCCTTTCGAAGTGACGTCCGACACGTTAGGCACCCCGCGACATGGGCACCAATAGATGTTTCGGTGCTCCGATATAGAGTCCGTCGATATGGGCACCTTCGATCTCAACCTCGCCCGGGTCTTCGTGCTGCTGTACGAGACCGGCAGCGTCACGGCCACCGCCGAGACGCTGCACGTCACGCAGCCCACCGTCAGCTACAGCCTGGGCAAGCTCCGGCGGCACTTCGACGACGAGCTGTTCCGCCGCAACGGGCGCGGACTGACACCCACGGCCGGCGCCCGGCGGCTGTACGAGCCGCTGCAGCGCGCCCTGGCGGAGATCGACGGGACGGTCCGGCAGGGCGACGTCTTCGACCCCGCGACCATGTCGGGGCGCTTCACGATCGCGCTGTCCGACCTCGGCGAGGCGACGCTGCTGCCGAGGCTCCTCGCCGCGGCGCGCGAGCGGGCGCCGGGGGTGTCGTTCACCGTCCGCCCCTTCGACGTGGAGGACGCCGAGAGCCAGCTGCGCCGCGGCGACCTCGACGTGTTCGTGGCCACCCCGGTGATCACCTCGCACCTGACCGTGCGGGTCCCGCTCTTCCGGGAGCGCTACGTCCTGATGGTCGCCGCGGACCATCCGCGCATCCGGGGCGACGCGGCCACGCTGGCCGACCTCGCGGCCGAGCACCACGCGACGGTGTTCGGGCCGAGCGGGCACGTCGCGCCCCGGGCCGTGCTGGCCGCCCACGGACTCCTGGAACGGGTCGCCGTGGACGCCACCCGCTTCTCGATGCTGCCCTACCTGCTGGAGCAGACCGACCTCGTAGCCATCGTCCCCGAGTTCGTCGGGGAGGTCTTCACCGCCTCGCACCGGGTGCGCCTGGTGCGCCTGCCGTTCGAGACCGAGCCGATCGAGATCGCCCTCTACGCCCGGCACGAGTCCTCGCGCGCTCCCGCGCAGCGGTGGCTCGTCCAGTTCATGGCGGAGGTGCTGGGCGAACAGGTGAGCCCGGCCCAACTGCCGCCGACCGCCGCCCCCTGACGCCGGACGCCCCGCGAACTGCGGGTGTTTGCCGTCGCGGTGAGGGGCAAGGCGGTGTCCATGAGCGATCCGAACAAGGACACGAACAAGAAGCCCACCACTACGCGGACCGCCGAGGCCAAGGCCGAGAGCGCCGCCGAGAAGGCGACCGCCCCGGCCTCCCGGGCGACACGCGCCGCCGCGGACAAGGCGGGTGACGCCGCGTCGGCCGCCAAGGCCGGTGCCCAGCGTTCCGCCCAGGTCGCGAACGGCGCCGTGCAGACGGCCGCCAAGGGTGTCGAGGCCGGCCGCCAGGCCGTCGTCACCACCTCGGGCCAGGTCGCGGCCGGGGCCAAGACCGCGTGGACGGTCATCGCCCACCGCAAGCTCGTCGCCGCGGGCGTCGGCGCCGGCATCACCGCCCTCAGCGCGGCGTCGTACGCGGTGGGCAGGCGATCGGGCCGTCACACCCAGGGCCCCCTCACCCGTCTCACCGGAGGCCGGATCTGACGCCCTTTCCGGACGGCCCCGGCCGGAACACAGAGCGCCGCTCCCCGGACAGGGGAAGATGGGACCGCGAGCGAAGTCCCTACCGATGCGGAGGAGTGGGCGCATGCAGCACGACCGAGCCGGGAAGCCGGCCGGCCCCGAGGACCTGATCGACGTCGCCCGGCTGGTGACGGCGTACTACGCCCTGCACCCGGACCCGGCGGAGCCCGCCCAGCGCGTGGCCTTCGGCACGTCCGGGCACCGGGGTTCGTCCCTCGCGGCGGCGTTCAACGAGGACCACATCGCCGCCACCAGCCAGGCCATCTGCGAGTACCGCTCCGCACAGGGCACCGACGGCCCGCTCTTCCTGGGCGCCGACACCCACGCCCTTTCCGAGCCCGCGAGGGTCACCGCGCTGGAGGTGTTCGCCGCCAACGACGTGACGGTCCTCGTGGACACCGGGGACGGCTACACCCCCACCCCCGCGGTGTCACACGCCATCCTCACCCACAACCGGGGCCGCGACTCGGGCCTCGCGGACGGCGTGGTCGTCACCCCCTCGCACAACCCGCCGGCCGACGGCGGCTTCAAGTACAACCCGCCGAACGGCGGACCGGCCGGTTCGGACGCCACCTCCTGGATCCAGGACCGGGCCAACGAGATCATCGCGGCCGGCCTGAAGGACGTACGGCGCATCCCCTACGCACGGGCGCTCGCCGCACCCGGCACCGGTCGCTACGACTTCCTCGACCGCTACGTCTCCGACCTGCCTGCCGTCCTCGACCTCGACGCGATCCGCTCGGCCGGTGTCCGGATCGGCGCCGACCCGCTGGGCGGCGCCTCCGTCGCGTACTGGGGCCGGATCGCCGAGCACCACCGCCTCGACCTGACCGTGGTCAATCCGCTCACCGACCCGACCTGGCGGTTCATGACGCTGGACTGGGACGGCAAGATCCGCATGGACTGCTCGTCGCCCCACGCGATGGCCTCCCTCATCGAGCGGCGCGACCGCTTCGCCATCGCCACCGGCAACGACGCCGACGCCGACCGGCACGGCATCGTCACCCCCGACGGCGGCCTGATGAACCCCAACCACTACCTCGCCACCGCCATCGCCTACCTCTACGCCCACCGCACCGACTGGCCCGCCGACGCGGGGGTGGGCAAGACGCTGGTCTCCTCCGGCATGATCGACCGGGTCGCCGGCGATCTCGGCCGGCGGCTGGTCGAGGTCCCGGTGGGCTTCAAGTGGTTCGTCGGCGGTCTCCTCGACGGCTCCCTCGGCTTCGGCGGCGAGGAGTCCGCGGGGGCGTCCTTCCTGCGCCGGGACGGTTCGGTGTGGACCACCGACAAGGACGGCATCATCCTCGCCCTGCTCGCCTCCGAGATCACCGCCGTCACCGGCAGGAGCCCCTCCGAGCACTACGCCGCGCTCACCGGCCGCTTCGGTGAACCCGCCTACGCCCGCATCGACGCCCCCGCCTCCCGCGAGGAGAAGGCCCGGCTGGCCCGGCTGTCCCCGGCCGAGGTCACCGCCGACACCCTCGCCGGCGAGCCGGTGACCGCCGTCCTCACCGAGGCACCGGGCAACGGCGCGCCCATCGGCGGCATCAAGGTGACCACCGAGAACGCGTGGTTCGCGGCCCGCCCCTCCGGCACCGAGGACGTCTACAAGATCTACGGGGAGTCGTTCCTCGGCGCCGGCCACCTCCGGCAGGTGCAGGACGAGGCCAAGCTCGTCGTCCTCGGCGCCCTGGGCGGCTGAGACCTCACCTCCGGCCGGCCTCGCCCTGGGCCCCGCGGCGCAGGGCCCAGGGCGGCGCCCAGACCTTCGTGTCGAGCCGGACGGACGGCCGCGAGACGAGGTACGCGTGCAGCGCGGCCAGCCCCGGATGCGCGTTGCCGGTGTGCCGGAGCAGGGAGTGCGGATAGACGGGCGCCGGATCGCGCACCGGGATGCGCCGCAGGTCGTGGCCGGCCGGCCAGACCAGCGGCGTGTGCTCGCTGAGGAAGGTCGAGACCGTCGAGGACTCGGAGATGGTGTCCAGGAGGGCCTCCACGCCGAAGTTCGGGCCGATCGCGTCGACGGTGAACCCGAACTCGGCGGCGAACGCGTCGTAGTAGGCCGACCACTCGGTGCCGGGGACGTTCCCGGGCATCCAGACGCGCTGTCCGGCGAGCTGCCCCGGGGTCACCGCCCGTGCCTTCGCGAACGGGTGGGACGGCCCGGTGAACAACTGGAGCGGCTCGTCGAAGACCGGCGTGGCCTCGATGCCGTCGGGCAGCCGCTGCCCCGGCATCGCGACGCAGCGGAACGACGCGTCGATGGCCCCGGAACCGATGGCGGCGACGGCGGTGTGCGCGTCGGGGAGGGTGACCACGTCGAGGTCGACGTCGGGACGGGCGCGGTGGAAGTCACGCAGCAGACCGGCCGTCGCGGCCCGTCTGCCGATCACGTCCACCCGCAGCGGACGGCGCCCCGGCCGCACCGAGGCGACGGCCCGCTCCTCGGCGTCCAGCAGCGCACGGGCGTGCGGCAGGAACGCCTGCCCGTCGATGGTGAGCCGGGCCCCCCGCGCGGTCCGGGTGAACAACGCCACCCCCAGGTCCTTCTCCAGCGCGGCGACACGCTTGGAGACGGCCTGCTGGGTGACGGACAGCCGGGCGGCGGCGAACTGGAACTGCCCCGCCTCCGCGACGGCGACGAAGGTGCGTACGGCGCTGAGATCCACGACGGCCATCGTACGAGCGTGACGCCGCTGCCACCCTGTGGTCGCTGCGGCCGGTGATGTTTCACAGATTCCGGGGTAGACGAGCTGGCGTAACGGTCAAGGCTCAGGAAGAGGGCGGATCGGATGGACAGGGCTGCCCGGCATGGGGACCGGCGAAGTGAGCTGGTCAAGGTTTCGGCGGAGTACGAGGGCATTCCCGGCGACATCGCCCGGGGCCGCGAGCTGGCCCGGAGATTTCTCGCCCGGGTGCGGGCCGCCCAGGACCGCACGGTGTCCGACCGTGCGGCGGACCTGGTGCAGCTGGTGGTCAGCGAGCTGCTGACGAACGCCTGCAAGTACGCGCCCGGTCCCTCGCTGGTCGACCTGGAGCTGGCCGACGACCGGGTGGAGGTCACCGTGTGGGACAGCGAACCGGTGCTGCCCGTCGCCGAGGCCACCGACCCCGGCCGCGTCGGCCGGCACGGGCTGGAGATCGTCATGGCCGTGTGCCACAGCTTCGAGGTGCACCGGGAACCCGTCGGCAAGCGCATGAGGGCCGCGGTGATGCTCGGCGACGACCTGAACGGCACCGCCCTCGGTCACTCCTCCTGAGCCGCCGCCCGCTGAGGGAACCTGGCGGGATGGACGCCATCGGAAGGCTGTGAGGGTCGTGACATCACGCTGGCCCGACCACCAAGGGGACGACGAACCGGGGCACCAGGAGCCGGACGGCCCTGCGCCGGAGTCCGACTTCCCCCGAGCCGTCCTGCGCGCCCTCGGCGCCGGCGTCGTCACCCTGGGTCCGACGGCCCGGATCACCTCCGTGAACCCCTGGGCCGAGCGTCTGCTGGGACGAACCGAGGGGGAGATGCTCGGACACGACGCGCACGACCTCCTGCACCGGCACGCCGACGGCAGCCCCGTACCGCGCGAACGGTGCGCCCTGCGCGACCCCCTGCACGGGGTGCCCGCCGAGAAGGGCAGCGACGAGTACTTCCAGCGGGCCGACGGCACGACGGTCCCCGTCACCTGGGCGGCCACGCCGCTCCTCCGCAGGGGCCGGCAGGAAGGGCTGGTGCTCGTCTTCCACGACGCCGGCCCGCGCCGCGTCACCGCCGACGGGACCGAGACCCGGACCGCCGCCCTGGAGACCCTCACCGCACAGCTGCACCTGGTCGCGGAGATCTCCGCGGTGCTGATCCCCACCGAGCCCACCACGACCACACTCCGCCGCCTCCTGCGGCTGCTGGTGCCCGAACTGGGGCAGTGGGCGGCGGTCGACGTCTACGCGGGGGAGTCGGACCTCCTGGAGCGGGCCGCGGTCCGCAGCAGCGCCGACCCGGACCTGGCACGCCGGCTGCGGGGGCCCATGACCGCGCTGCCGGACCAGGCCCGCGCCGCGCTGACCCTGCTGATCAACGGCGAGCGGCCCGTCCCGCTGAGCGCCGACGACCTGTTCCGGGACCCGGAGAACCCGCTCGCCACCACCCACCGCGTGCTGTTCGAACGGCTCGGCGGACACGCGGCCGTCGTCGTCCCGCTCCGCACCCGGCAGCGTTCCTACGGCGTACTGACCGTGGCCCGCACCGGCGACCACCCCGCCCACACCGGGGCCGAGGCTGCGCTGCTGGCCGACATCGGCCGCCGCGTCGGACTGCTCCTCGACAACGCCCGGCTCTACCGCGAGCAGCAGAACGTCGCCGCGACCATGCAACGCCAGCTCCTGACCCCCCTCCCGCAGGTGGACCACCTCCGCATGGCCGCCCGCTACTGGCCCGCCGAGAGCGCCATGGAGGTCGGCGGCGACTGGTACGACGCGTTCCTGCTCGGCGACGGCGTGATGGCGCTGGTCATCGGGGACGTGGTCGGGCACGACCTGCAGGCCGCCGCCCACATGGCCGAGGTCCGCAACATGCTGCGTGCGCTGGCCTGGGACCACCAGGAGCCGCCCAGCGTGATCATGCGCCGCCTCGACGAGGCGGTCACCAACACCAGCGACGCCCCGATGGCCACCCTGGTCTTCGCCCGCGTCGAGGGCCCCGAGGGCGGCCCCTGGCACCTCCACTGGGTCAACGCGGGCCACCCGCCGCCACTGCTCGTCACCCGGGAGGGCGAGCCCCGGTTCCTGGACGGCGGCCACGGCCCGCTCATCGGCATGAGCGCCACCCTGCGCCTCGGACTGCACTGGCCCGACACGCGCGAGGAGCTGCCGCCCGAGAGCATCCTCCTGCTCTACACCGACGGCCTGGTGGAGAGCCGCGACCGCCCCGTCGACGTGGGCATGGACCAGCTCCGCCACCACGCCGGAGTGCTGGGCGGCCGTGTGGACAAGTGGAGCGTCGACGACTTCTGCGACGAAGTGCTCGCGCGCATGGCGCCGCGCGGCGACGACGTCGCCCTGCTGGCCCTGCGCCTGCCCGCCGCCGGAGCCGGCGCTCCCGGCGACACCGCGCCGCCCCCGCCGGCCCAGTCCGCCCACAGCCAGGCCACCCCCGACCGGGCCGCTCCCGGCTCCCTGCGCCAGCGGCCCGCGGTGCGGGATCCGACCCGCGTCGACCCGGCGGAGTAGCCCTTGCGGGTGACGTCGTGTCAACGGGACCGGAATGCCCATCAACTGCTCTTCACCCGGGGCCCTTTGAACGCTTCAGCAGGTCCTCGCGGGCGACCGGCGTTCACCCGGCTGAGCGCCTTGAGTGGTGCGAGAGGGACGGCTGGCTGACGGTGATTCACGTCGGGCCGGGTCACCTCAGCTGACGAAGCACCAGCTGCCCGGTCGTGACGGAAGGAACCACAGATGCGTTCTGCTCGCACGCTCCTGACCACGGCGGCCGCCTCGGCCGTCATCGTCCTCGGTGCCCCCGGCGCCTACGCGGCGTCCCTGGCCGACTGGGACCACGACGACTCTTCCTACAGCAAGGAGCACGACAACGGAAGCAAGCACGAGAAGCCCAACGGCGGTATGGACACCGGTGGCGGCGCGCTGACCGCCGTGGGCGAGGGCGACTGGGACGGCGGCGAGTCCAAGAAGGACGAGGGCTCGGAGTCGTCCAAGAAGGACGAGGGCTCGGAGTCGTACAAGAAGGACGAGGGCTCGGAGTCGTACAAGAAGGACGAGGGCGAGAAGTCCTGGGAGGGTGACAAGCACGAGAAGCCCAACGGCGGTATGGACACCGGTGGCGGCGCGCTGACCGCGGTGGGCGAGGGCGACTGGGACGGCGGCGAGTCCAAGAAGGACGAGGGCTCGGAGTCGTACAAGAAGGACGAGGGCTCGGAGTCGTACAAGAAGGACGAGGGCGAGAAGTCCGAGGAGGGTGACAAGCACGAGAAGCCCAACGGCGGTATGGACACCGGTGGCGGCGCGCTGACCGCCGTGGGCGAGGGCGACTGGGACGGCGGCGAGTCCAAGAAGGACGAGGGCTCGGAGTCGTACAAGAAGGACGAGGGCTCCGAGACGTACAAGAAGGACGAGGGCTCGGAGACGTACAAGCAGGACGAGGGCGAGAAGTCCTGGGGCGGCGAGCACGAGAAGCCGCGCGGCGGGATGCACACCGGCGGCGGCGGACTGGACATGCCGACCACGACCGCGGGCGGGCTCGCCGTCCTGGCCGTCGCCGGCGCCGGCCTGTACGCCGTCCGACGCAAGAAGTCGGCAAACGGAATGGCCTGAGCCGTGCCGGGCGCGATAGCGGCCGGGCCGCCACCAGGAACCACGTGGCGGCCCGGCTCGCTTTCCCCCTCCCTGTCCGCCCTGCCGCCGTGCCCTACCGAGGTGGTCCTCGATGACAGTCCCCCCTTCGACCCCCGCCGACGACGAGAAGACGTCGACCGGCCAGGGACCCCGCCCCGGCCTGATGGTGCTGTGCGGAGTGGCCCTGCTGATCCTGGCGGTCAGCCTGATCGGCGGCAACGACACGTCGGCCGACTCCTCCCGCCCCCCGCTGCCCGCACAGCCCGGAACGTCGGCCCCGCCCAGGACCGGCCCGTCCTCGACCGGCAGCCCGTCCGCGACCGGCCCGACCGGACCGGTGCTGCCGCGGTCCAAGCCCGTGCGGCTGTTGATCCCGGAGATCTCCGTCGACGCCCCCTTCACCGACCTCGCCATCAACGAGGACGGGCAGCTCCAGCCCCCGCCGGCCGCCGACACCAACCTCGTCGGCTGGTACGCCAAGGGCGTCTCCCCCGGGGAGCGGGGCACCTCGATCATCGCCGGGCACGTGGACACCAAGACGTCCGCCGCGGTCTTCGCCCGCCTGGGCGAACTGGACGAGGGAGACGTCTTCCACGTCCGCCGCGCCGACGGACGCAAGGCGTCCTTCGAGGTCCACGGCCTGGAGACCTTCGCCAAGGACGAGTTCCCCAGCAAACGTGTGTACGGGGACACCGACCGACCCGAGGTGCGGCTCATCACCTGCGCGGGCGCCTACGACCGCAAGGCCAAGGACTACACGGAGAACCTGGTCGTCTTCGCGCACCTCACCTGAGCCGGCGCAGGTCACCCGCGCAGTGCACACGAGTCGCGCGCAGTCGGGGCAGGGCAGAGGATCGAGAGACACGCCGGCGTCGCAGCACCGCGGGCGACGTTCAGTTCCGCCTCCGCGAAGGAGATGTGCGCAGGATGACCATCACATCCACCCCTGCTTCCGACCCGTCGGCACGCCAGGTGTCGCACCAGGTCTCCCAGTCCGTGTTCGACGGCTCCCGCCTCCGGGTGGTCCTGCTGGTGGAGGTCTACGACGGGGCCCAGCAGCAGTTCCTGGAGACGTACGAGAACCTGCGCAGCCACGTCGAGTCCGTCCCCGGGCACATCGCCGAGCAGTTGTGCCAGTCCATCGAGAACCCCTCCCAGTGGCTCATCACCAGCGAGTGGGAGAGCGCCCCGCCGTTCCTGGACTGGGTGAGCAGCGAGGAACACGTGCGGATGGTCAAGCCGCTGCACAAGTGCGTCCGGCACACCAGGTCGCTCCGTTTCCACGTGGTCCGCGAGACCGGCCGGCCGGCAGCGGGCGACGAACCCGGCCGGGGCGGGCTCCAGTCGGCACCCCGGATCGGTGACGGCGTGATCCGGCACGCCCTCACCTTCACGGTGAAGCCCGGCAGCGAGGACGCGGTCGCCAGGATCCTCGCCGACTACGCCTCGCCCGAGCCGCGCGTCGACGACACCACGCGCCTGTGCCGTACGTCCCTGTTCCTGCACGGCAACCGGGTGGTGCGGGCCATCGAGGTGCGCGGCGACCTGCTCGCGGCCCTGCGGCACGTGGCCGCGCAGCCCGAGGTGCGAGCCGCCGAGGAGGCCCTCAACCCGTATCTGGAGCAGGACCGGGATCTCGGCGACCCGGAGTCCGCGCGGGTGTTCTACACGCGGGCGGCGCTGCCCGCCGTGCACCACGTGACGGCGGGGGAGCGGGACCCGGCGGCGCAGCGCCACGCGCTGTCGTACCCGGCCCGGCCGGGGCACGGCATGCGGCTGGCGCAGCTCCTCGCCGAGCGCGACGAGGCGGCGGCCGACGACCCGCGCAGCCCGGTGCTGAGCAGCACCATCTTCCAGCGCGACGAGATCGTGGTGCGGCTGGTCGATGTGCGCGGCGACCTCCGGGCCGGCGACCCCGCGGACACCCTCGGCCTCCCCGACTCCGCCCGGGTCACCGAACTGACCACCCTGCTGGACGGCCCGGCCCGGCCGGGCGACGAACTCGTCCGCGCCCTGGAGGGCGCCCGGATGGAACCGGTCACCGACCGGCGAGCACCCGACGCCTGAGCCGGCACCGGACGCCGCGGACACGAGACGGGGGGGGGCGGCGGGGGGGGGGG
>NZ_JBHXNW010000046.1:34635-71083 GCF_042717365.1 Streptomyces sp. NPDC058534 | reverse complement strand
CGACCCAGAGGAAGTCGCCAGACTCGGTAGAGATCTGCGAAAAACGGCAGAATCCATAAAGAAGCAAGCGGAAGAGATAAAAGCGCTCTCGTCGATTGAGGCGTGGAAGAGTAAAGCGGCCGAGGAGTTCCGCGGACAGGCCGAAGAAGCCGAGGGGAAGCTGCGCAAGGCGTACAAGCGCTACGACGCCGCTGCGGATGCTCTGGGCGAGAAGGTGATGGAGGGCGGCTGCTTCACCGAGTACGCCTCGGAACTTCATCGCGCGCAGAAGATGGCCGACAAGGCGTTGCGTGATGCTCAGGACGCCGACCGTGAGCACAAGGCGAGCGGTGGCGCCATCGACAAGCTGCCCAAGGACACGGCTGACGACGATCCTGAGCGCAAGAAGCTGGAGAAGCGCCAGGAAGAGGCGGCCTCAGCCGTGGAGCGGGCCAAGAAGGCGCTTGAAGCCGCCAAGGATGTCCGGGACGGGGCTGCCAACAGGGCCCGTGACTCCATTAGCTATGCCATCGAGAACGATGGGTTGAAGGACGGCACCTGGGACAAGTTCAAGGACTGGGTGAACGACAACTCCGGCTGGATCGAAACGGTCCTCCAAGTATCGGGTTGGGTCGCTACCATCTGTGGCACCTTGGCGCTCATGGTCGGTTGGATCCCGGTCATCGGGCAGGCGCTCGCAGGCATCCTCGGCACCATCGCCCTGGCCGCCACCCTGGTGTCTCTTGTGGGTCACACCCTTCTGGCGCTGGCCGGGAAGGGCAGTTGGTTCGACGTCGCCCTCGATGTCGTCGGTCTTGCGACGCTCGGCATCGGTCGTGCTGCCCTCGCGGGAGCCAAGGGGGCGTCGGCCGCAGCACAGAGCGTCGGAAGGACGGCCGCTTACAAGGGATTCATGCAGGGGGTCAAGGCGAAGCGCGGCTCGGCTGCCTATAACAAGGCCGCCAATAAGGCATGGAAGAAGGCGAATGCCGCCAGTGGCGGCGGTGCGCGTGGAAAGGCTGCTGCCGAGGCTGTCGCCAAGGCGCCGAAGGGGTGGTTCCCCGGTGCCCAACGGGTGGCGGACGCCTTCAATCCGAAGCTGATTTACCGTGATTCGATCGACAGCTTCAAGGGCGTCAAGGACTTGACTTGGAGCAATGTTCGGAAGCTCGGACAAGCTGATACATGGGCAGGGGCCAGGCTGGGTGACCCAGGCATCAGCGACGCGGCCAAAGGCATCGACCAGATGTCCGATGCCCTGCGGGCTGAAAGTGCGGTCACAGGAGCGGCAGACGTGCTTCAGACGCAGACTCGCATCTGGGCCGGCTCGACTGCCGTCGCGTCAACCACCGACGCTCTCGACAAGGGGGAGATCACCGGTTGGGTCGGCGATCACGTCGGGATACAAGGACTGGATGATGGAGTCTGGTCGGCCACGGGGGTCAAGGACGCCACGACGACGAGTGACGGGTGAGTGAGGCGAGTCATGTGCGAGTGGGCGAGTGATGTCTGAGCAGCCAGGGCGAGGTGCTGTGCTGCGGCAGCCGGACGAGCCGGCCGTACGCCCAGGAGGCATGCCGCTGCATGGCACTCACGTCGTACGCCGGGCTCGGCTGTACGCCGACGGACCGAACTTGGTCGTACGGGACGCCCGATGCCGGGAGCGCAGGTATGCCGTTGGTGCCGACGGCATTCGGCGCGCGGTCTTCTACCCGCCCAAAGACGTGTCGGGGATCGTGCAGAAGCGTCCGGCGGACCGCTGGGGTGTCCTGGCCTTCAAGGGCGAGAACGGGCGAGACCTCCTGCACGTGCCCCTCGCGGGGTGGCTTCCCGAGGCGAGAAGCATCGGTGCCCTGGACCTGAGACCGCACAAATGCCTCAGCCGGACTGGGCTGAGGGAGCTCGTTGAAAGACTCGGCATCCCCCTGGAGGAGAGTCCGCAGGCCCTCACTGCCTCTGGGGTGCCAGACGACGGCCGGGAAAACAGGCCGTATCGGGCGCTCTATGCTGAATTGCCTGGATGGCACACCTGGGCCAGAGGCGTTGGCCTCTTCGGGTGGTTCATCGCTCTCGTGATCGGCTTTGCTGCCGACCTCAGCTGGGCCATGACGGTTGCTGCGGGGGCCCTCTTCCTCCTCCCGGCAGCTGATGCGGTGGTACGCGTCCGGGCTTGGTGGCGCAACAGACAGCATGGCAGCCTTGTCGCGAAGACGGAGATCAGGCCGTCTCCGGCAGCAGGAAGCGGAGGGACGAGGCGTTTCTTGCGCACAGCATCTCTATGTGTGCTTGCCCATGACCTAGTCCTGACCAATGCGCTCGGTGAGGAACGCTGGCTCGGGCGCGCCGGCACGCATGGAGTGGCGCGGCTGGTGCGGTTGGTCGACGCCACGACCGGGGAGCCGCTCGGTGTCGAGGTAAGGGACGGAAAGGGTGAAGCGCGGGCACTACTGCCGTGGTGTTTCTGGTTCGCGGGCCCGCACGGAAGCGATGGCTGGGCGGCGTTGGTAGCAGAGCTGGGAGTGCCGTTCTCGGACGAGAAGTATCAGCAGTCAAGAGCTGCGCAACCGTGGTGGCGGGGTCACGTACTCGCGGGGGACGCCCGCAAGATGTCACCGATGGAAGGCAAGGCAGCTCGTAAGCAAATCGGCTGGTACAACTCGGTCGTCGGTGCAAACGAACCCGTGGTTCTCCCGTTCTTCAGCGCGGTGCTGCTGTTTGGGCTCATGAGCGACGAGGTGTCAGTGTTTCTCGCTGGTCTGCTGTCCGCTCTGACCATCGTGCTGTCGCTGGGACCGGCCACGGTGAGCGCGCTGGTCAGCCGCATCTCGTACGACAGAACGCTTGAGACGGAGTAGGGCAAGACGTGATACGAGTCGACGACAACGGAGCACCAGTGACCATGCCCCCAGGCAGCCACATGGCGCCGCCCGCTGATTACCGACTGCTCATGCCTGAGGGGTGGTTTCGTCTGGACATTGCCCCCGAGCGACGTGAACGTTCGGTCGATGCCCTGGTGAACCGCCGGTTCGAGGGCACGGACAATGCGCCCCACATCAAGCGGCAACTGAGGCAGGACTTGCTGGCACAGGCAACCGCTGCGTTCCGTGAGGGTGGGATCGAGCTGTACCTCAGCCTGCAGCAAGCAGGACCCCTGACGATTCCGGCCTCCCTCCTGGTCACCTTCTTGCCGGCCTCGTCCAACGGAACCACCCCGAGCCTTGAGGACGTCGCCACTCGGCTGGCGTCCGACGGGCAGGCGGAGGTTGAGGTCGTCGAACTCGCCGCGGGAACAGCCGTACGCGTTCGCCGAGCAACAGGTGGGCCTGATCAGGCGCCGCCGGCCGGCCTGCCGGGGAAGGCTGAGGAAGCGCTGCCTTCGGTCACGCTCGACTACCAACTGCCGGTTCCAGGAACCGGGGCCCACTTGCTCCTGACCTTCTCCACGCCGCTGGTGCAGATCGCCGACGCCATGGTTGAGCTCTTCGAGGCCGTGGCAGGGTCGCTGACATGGATGGACGGTGATGGCACCGATGAGTGACATCCGTGAATGCGGCATCGTGGTCCCAACCGACTGGGTGCCGCTGCCGATCGAGCCGTCGGACGATGTCCGGAGCTGGTCCAAGTCCACTGCGGTGGAGCTTCGGGATCGAAGCAAGGAAGCGGGTTACGACGTCGACAAGGCGACTCTGCGGAAGGATCTGCGGTCCCGGGCCGAGGACAGCCGCAGCCGCGAGCCCTTCTACGCCTTTGCTCTGTACCCCGATGGTTTCGACGCCGCCCTCGCGATCCTGGAAGTCGACCTGATCCATCCCGACGACACAGTCCCGGAGATCACTCTCGACTGGCTGGCAGAGACCTTCAGCGCCGACGATTTTGGCCCCCCGAAGATCTCCCACACTGACCTGCCGATCGGCCCCGCCGTGCGCATCAGGCAGAACTTCGCCGCCGATACTCGTTCACGTCGCAGCCCGGGGATCCTAATGGAAACGCTGACTTACGCAGTTCTGCCGGCCGGCGCCGAAGTTGCGCTGATGCTGCTCATGTCGTGGACTGTGCCGGGCCTGTCAGAGGAGATAGAGAAAGCTGCGGACAGTATTGCGGAGACGCTCACCGTGGGCTTCTAATGAGGCTGGGCTGATGGGTTTCCTGCTGGATCGTGTAGCGGACGTGCCGGGCGGCGAAGTATTGCAGACGATTGAATACGCGCGAGACCAGTTCATGGCCCCGAGCTACTGACCCTTGGCTGGTTGGGATCGCCTTCGCCGTCGATGATGTGCGCTGACAGGCTGGTGTCGATGCTGCCCTCGCCGCTACCGAGGCGTGGCAGCCGCATCAGGTGCATGTGGATCTCGCTGCGTTCCTCTTCGGTGATGACGGTCAGCCACGATCCGTCGGTGAATCGGACCCGGAGCCTGTCACTGGGGTGGATGCCGATGAGTGGATCCTCCACCTGGGCTTCCGACGCAGGGATCTCGGCGACGACAACCATGCGCTCCGTCTGCCGGATGGATACCCGCTTGGGCGGGGCGGCCAGCACGATGCGGTTCTCGGTCAGTACGAGGAAGCGCTTGGGGTGCGACGAGTGCCCGTACCAGCGCAGCAGGAACTGCCCGGCCGCCGCCGTCCAGTCGCCGTCGAAGAGCTGGTCCAGGGCGTGAGCGGCGATCGCCTGTCGCTGCTCCTCGGCCTCTCGCCTCTCGGCGCGCGCTTTGGCACGGTCCTTGGAACTCAGCAGCTGATCCGCCAAGTCCTCCAGCGCCGAGAGAAGTGCCAGCACCGCTATGAAGGGCCAGAGAAGACCGACCCCCGCCATGCCGAGTGCCCCCAGTGGCCTGATGAGCGCAGGTCGCAACGGTCCGCCGCCTGCGGCACTGTGTAGATTTCCCGGCGGCTTCGGAATCTTGGCGATCCGGCACCAGGCCGCACACTCGGCCTGAATGCCGAGGCGAGAGCGCGCGGCCTTGGTCAAGTTTCCCCGGCCCCGGCCCATCAGCGATTGACCGCCTGGATTTCCTGGACCGTCACAGCCTGCTCATTGCCGAAGGTGCCGTCGGGGAGCGTGCCGGTCTCGCCGTTGGAGCCTTCCCAGGCGATTTCCCAGGTAACGGTCGCCTTGAGGTCATACGTGCCTTCACCGGAGGACCGGAGGTATGTGACACCACAGGGCGGGGTCTCATCGGACTTGCCCTTGGCGTAGGGCTCACCGACGGAGCCGTCGGCACTGATGGTGCACTCGCCGGAGGCGGGGAATATGGTGGCGTCCCCGGTTCCCGGTTCCAGCTTCAGCGAGACGGGCTTGGCCGTCGTGGTGGCAGAGAGATTCCAACCGCCCACGTTGAGGGACGCGGTGACGGAAACCTCGTGGAAGTCGGCCTTGTCCAGCCAGGCCCAGGTCGGAAGGTTGACCTTTGTAGCCTCTTCGGGGGCGAGAGTGACCTCGGTGTCGGGGACCTGGAGTTGCTTGTATGCGAGCTTCGCCAGAGTCTCGCTGTCGATGGCCCCCTCTACGGGGGGATCGTCGCCGGTGTCGACCCAGAAGTCGGCTTGGCTGCACGCCAGGTAGTCATCTCCTTCGAGGCGGTCCCAGTCGTAGACCGTTCCCCAGAACATGCCTTCGCCGGACTTCTCCTTGTTGAAGTCCTTGTAGGGGTCCCCTTCGACGTAGCGAGACTTCTCGGCGGCATACCCCTGCCCCGCGCCACTGAAGTGTCCGACGTTCCAGCGTCGCTTGAACTCCTTCTCATACTCCTCGGGCGTCCACTTCGGCTCGTACCAACAGGCAGGCGGGTCGTAGTCGCCGACGGCAGTCAGGGAACCCGTCGACTCGCCGCTGCCGTTCTTGGAGGTGTTGAACGTGACCTGCGAAGTGATGGTGTGCCCGCTTGCATCGCTGCTGGTGTCGGCCTCTCCTCGTGATCCGCCGAAGCCGGTCTCCGCGTGGGCTGAACCCGTGGTGAGAAAGGCGCTGACAAAGAGTACGGCTGCGGGCAGCGCCAGCCTTCTGGTCGACATTACGGAATGCATTTCTCGTTCCCCCGCTTGGAAATGATCTTGGTTGTGACCCAGATCCCCTTGGAGTTCTGCTCCAGTCGGCTGACGTAGTACACGTAGGAGTTGTCGGAGGGGGCGCTGCGGTCGACCTTGTTCGTCTTTCGGAACTTGTTGAACGCCTTACTCTCGTCCGCGCAGAGCGTGACCGCTGCCGTGGTCTTGCCGGACAGGTCCACAGTTGGCGCGTAGTAGCGCGTGGTACCGGTGATGGTCGCATCGTGGTCCACGAAGGTCTGCACCCATTGCGCAGCTCCCGCCAGCGCCTCGCCTTTGTAGTAGAAGGTGAGAGCAGGTGACTCGGTGGCTCCGTCTGTGATGGCCCGAGTGACCGCGGTCATCGAGTGTCCCGCGTCTGCGAGGACGGCGTCCTTGGTGGCGCCGCCGGTCTTCCAGTCCTCGAAGACTTCCTTCACGTCAGCAGGCAGGGAGAGGTCAGGACGGCTGACATCGGTGCCGGCGCCTTGCGACGCCGGCGCCGATGTCGACGAGTCGCCGGTGTCCGCTCCAGCGATCTTGTCCTCGTCGCTGGACTTACCTCCCCCACTACCGCAGGCCGTCAGTAGCAGGGCTGCTGAGGCGGCGAGCGCGGCAGCAACGGGCAAAGGGCGGCGCTTCACAGTGAACTCCCCGTGAGACAGAAGTGCGGTCGAGGCTACTGACGCTATCTGTGGGGTTCCCGGTTTCGCCAGAGCGAACTACGCCGATAATCGGGGCAATTCGGTGCCTATGCGTGGTTGCGGGTCGTGTCCTGTGGCTTGATTGTGCTCAAACGGGCGACCGCCCCGGACGGGTTGATTGTCGCGTCCGGGGCGGGGTGAGGGTTGGTGTGTGGTGTTTTCGTTGCTACCCCGGGCTCTCGCACCTCGGGCATGCGCACGGCGGGTACGCCGACGAACAGGGGATCGGCTCGGAGGGGCCGCCTGCCTGGACCTCGACCCTGCGTCCTGCGTCGGTCACGGCCCCTTCCGCGTCGACCTTGTAGACGCGGAGCGTGAGGCTGGAGCGGCGGCGGGCGGCGGAGTCGAGGATTTCGAGTGGGTCTGTCATCGGCGGGTATTGCGGAGCGCACTCCGGGCACGCGTAGACGTTGAAGCCGGGGCCTGTGGCGGCGTGGACCTCGTGGACCAGGACAGGTTCGTCCGTGGTGCGCTGGCAGCGGGCGCACATCCGCACGGTGGGGCGGGTCATCGGGTGGCCGCCGGTACTCGTACGCCGTGGATGTGCTTCGGGCCGACATCGATGCCGAGGGTTGCCAGGTGGGCGTCGCGTCGGCGTTCGCGCTGATGCCGGCGTTCGGTCGGGTCCAGGACGTAGGGGCGCACGAGCCGGGAAGCGTTGCCGTCGAGGATCTCCGTGAAACGGGGTGGCGGTGCGGGGATGAATCGGAGGGGTGGCGCCGCGCCCAGGCGGTGGCGGCCCTGCGGGCTCGGCGTGAAGATGCTCAGCATCCACGCGAGGAAGCGGGCGGTAAGGTCCAGCATGTTGGCGCTCCTTTGCAGCGTCGGCCATGCCCCGGGGCGGTCTCCACCCGTCGCCGGGGTGTTGTCACAGAGCTGAACGCTACAGGGTGCAGCTGGGCGGTGTATAGCGGTTAGGTGTGCTCCAGCGAAACGTGATGCTGACTACTGTCGTACGTTGTTCGATATGACGCCGGATTCAGGGCAGTCGCCGATTGACCCGAACAAGATCGCCTACGTGTATATGCAGATGGCCGATCACATCGCTGAACGGATCTCCAGGGGAGAGCTGCGGCCTGGCGCCCGACTGCCGGGCGAGCGTGACCTTGCCGCGGAGTACGGAGTCGCGCATCTGACCGCTCGCCGGGCCACCCGAGAGCTGCGTGATCGTGGTCTGGTCGTCACTCTCCCCGCCAAGGGCACCTTCGTCGCGTATCCCCCCGATACCGAAGAGGCGACGGACGGCGATCCCGAGGAGTAGACCTGCCGGGGCAGGCGTCCTTGGGTCCGGCCGTCATGATGCCGGTAGGAGGTGGGCTGCCGTGTCTGTGATGAGCGAGTTGACCGAGCGGGGTGCCATCCCCGAGGGCTACAAGGTCGAGGTGTTCGACGGCAGGGTGATCATGACGCCGCAGAGTCCGGAGCAGGACTGGACCGTTTCCGACGTCAAGGACGCGGTCAAAGCCTCGGGTATCGCGCGGGAGCGTGTCTTCGGTGACGTACTCATCACCTTCCCCGGGGAGAACGACGCCGCGCCGGATCTGACGATCGTCGACTTCGATGCCGAGCGTCGGAAGAACAGCTACTCGTGCCTTGACGTGCTGACGGTGGTGCAGGTCCCGTCCGAACCGGAGGACGAGAAGGACTACGTTCGGAACGTCCAGAAGTACGGTCGCTACGGGATCGACCTCTACATGATCGCTGACCCATTCACGAGGATGGTCATCTTGATGTCGGAGCCGCACGCCTCGGGGTACGGGCGAGTCGTCGAGATCCCCTACGGCGAGCCGGTCAGCTTCACGCTGGCAACGGGGGAGCGGGTCGAGATCGATACGGGGACGTTCCCGAGGCGCGACGCGGGTTGAGCGCGCGGCCTCGGGCTGACGCTCGCGTTCTCGCGGGCAGTTGCGGCGATGTCGCGCTCGTTAGGGTGAGTCCCGTACACGCGAGGTGCGGCTGAGGGGCGAGGGGCTACGTGGCAGACGACATACCCGGGGGCGGGGCAAGGGCCGCTGTTCGGCCGGAACGGGGCGGCAGTACGGGCGTGTGGTGGCGCGTGGACTGGGTCCGGTGGCTGGTGTTCAGTCTGGTGTGCGCCGGCGGTTCGTTGGGACTCTCCTGGCTGGGGCCTGTCGTGCCGTTCCCGTCTGTGGTGCGGGGCGCAGGGGCGCTGCTTGCCATCCTGGTGCTCCCGCTCGCGTCGCTGCTCATTCCGTTGCTCACGTTGCGGCGGGTGCCTCGCAAGAAGAGGAAGCTCGCGTGGCAGCTCATCGTGCCGCTGACCGCCGGGATGGCCATGGGCTTCCTGGGGACCGACGCCGGCGGTCAGGTCGCCCTGGCGGACCGGGGTGTGTGGACCGAGGCGGTGGTCGTCGACATGGACGACAGCAGCACCAACCACTGCGACCTGCGCTCGGTCGACGGGCGGGAGATTTCCCCCTCGCTCTCGGAGGGTGACGGCTGTGAGGACTGGGTGGAGAAGGGCGACGAGCTGCGCGTCCGGTACGACCCCGAAGGCATCGCCGGCCCGACCACGGACAGGGACAGCGGCTCCAGCGGAGGGGTGCTCGCGGCGCTCTTCGGGGCGGCCGTCGTGATGGGTACCTGGGGTGGCGTGCGGCAGAGCAGGTGGGACCGTGCGTACAACGGAGAGTGAGCAGGTGGAGGCCAGGGAGAAGGCGAGCGGGGAAGCTCGATTCCGGAAGCGGGATGTGTTCGGGCTGCTGTTGTACCTCGCGGTGGGCGGGCCGGCACTGTTCTTCGCCATTGGCGGCACGCGGTGGTTCTCGCGTCACATCGCGCCGACTCTTTACGACATGCCTGGTGGCTCCTGGGCAGTCGGGGCCGTGCTGGGACTGCTCAGTCTTGTCGGGTGGGCCGGTGTACTGCCGGGCCGGTTCGACGGCTTCGGCGGCGCGGTCCGCACGAGTGGGTTGCCGCGTGCGGTGGACATCGTGGTCCGAGTTGCGGGCGGTGTGGCCGCGATAGCGCCGATCGTGTTTCTGGTCAGTGGCCTTCCGGGGAAGAACTGTCGATCGTACGAGCCGGGTTGTGCGTACATCTCCGGAGCAGGGCCGGCAGTGCTCGCGTATGTCGCCGTCGCGGGCGGAATGGGCTGGCTCTACTACCGTTGGCGCCGCGCCATTGTGGAAGAGCGCCGTGCGCGGGAGCGGGAGCGTCTGCGGAAGCTGCGCAAGAGGGGCAAGGGCAAGAGCCGCCGCGCTGCCGCCGGACGGTAGTCGGCTCCGGTGTCTCCTCCGACCGGCACCGGAGCGAGTGGTCAGTTCGAGTGCGGCCTGCCGTCGCGGACCCATGCCACCATGCTCGTGGCCGGTCGCGCGCAGCTGAAGTGCCAGGGAGCCGAGAGACGATCTCTCGTATGGAGGCTACATGCGTTCAGATGGCACGGACGGCGTCAGAGGCGATGCAGGGGGAGCAGCCCCGAGCTCAATCGACAGGCGATGTCTCCCGCACCCTGGCCGCCAGCCGTGAGATCCCGTCGCCCAGCACCGACAGCAGGCTCCCCTCAGGCTCCTCGTACGGAACCCGGGTGCCCGCCGGGCCCGGCAGCGTCAGCATTCGCTCGCGCAGTTCGCGCGGTGCGGCGACGGCCGAGTCCAGGCAGAGGGGGCAGAGCGACAGCATGCGCCTGCGGTTGCCCTCCGCGGAGACCCGTACGTGGCGGCGGCCGGCCGAGGGGCCGTGGAGCGGGTTGACGCCGCAGCAGCGGTTGTTGGTGTCGCCCTCGAGGGCGTTGCGGGCCGCGCGGGCGAGGACGATGACGGCCAGGAGAGTCGCCGGGTCGGGAGCTGGCGCACCAGGTGCACGCAGGCTGTTGATGTCGCCGCCAACGAGGAACATGGCGGCGTCGAACCGGTTCCAGGCGGGGCCGTCTGCCAGGTTCTCGTCGGCGGTCACAGTGAAGGCTTGTGCCGCCGCCTGGAGTTCCGTACGTGCCGTACGGCGCAGATACGCCTGCGACGGCTCCGTCGGTGACACCAGGGGCAACCCCTCCGTCGGCAGCGGGGCCGGACTGCGCCGACGCAGCACCGCGCCCACGATCCCCAGGACGCCCGCCACCAGGCCGAGCAGCAGCAGCGCCGCCACGGCGCCGACGAACAGGCCCGGCCAGAAGTCGGTGGCGAAGAGCGGCGGGAGGCTGTTCTCCGCCTTGGGGCTGGGGGCGCGCACGGGGTCGCCGGAGGTGGTCGGCTCCTCGGTGCGCTGTGACTCGTCGAGGTACGTCATCAGCGCGTCGAGGCGCTCGCCCAGGAGGTGGTCGTCGGCCTCGTCCGCCCGGTCGTCCCCGTAGGCGATGGACTCGGGGAGGTCGAAGAGGAGGCGGAAACTCTCAAGGCGCAGGCCGTGGTTGAAGACGTCGATGTAGCCGGTCAGCGGGTCGGCGACGACGTACACGCCGTCTGCCTCGCCGACCCCGTCAGCCTTGCCGAGTTTTGCGCGCACCGCCGCCGTGAACAGCTCCTCGTCGCCGGCGGACTCGTCCTCGGACAGGTGCGGCACGACGGTGACGTACACCGGGCCGCCGCCCTCCGAACGCCCGAACCGCTCGATGCGGTCGTGCAGCCGGGAGAGCTGGGTCGCGTCCAGGAGCTGCGGGCTCTCCGGGTCGACGTAGATCGGGTCGCGGGCCAGGCCCTCCGCGACCCGTTCAACGCGTGCTGTCATGTCGCCGGCGCTGGGCAGCGGAGCGGCACTTCGTTTCGTCTGGTCGAAGACGAGCGGAGCGGTGAGGGCGATCGCGGCCGCGGTCGCGAGGGCGAGGCCCAGGGTGAGCAGGCGCCGCCACTTCGGGCGGGTCGCGGCGGGGCGGGGCGGCTTCGCTCGCGGGAAGCGGCGCCGCGCCCACCGCACGTACGGCGCCAGCAGCAGGATCGTCAGCGGTACGCCGGTGAGCGCGATGCCCGTGACGAAGGACTGGTTCTGGCGGTCGGACGGGCCGATGTACATCCCCTCGGGCTCGTAGCCGTCCCGGAGCTTCTCGCTGGCCGCGTCCGCCCGCGCCTCGGCCTTCTCCGGGCCCTGCGCGACGACGTCCACGAAGCGTTCGAAGTTGCGCAGCGGGCCCGCGTCGAAGGGGAGCTCGTAGGCGGCGGCCCTCCGGGCGGCCTCTGCGGGGGCGCTTACGCCGTAGGCCGCCGCCTTTCTCACTCCCGATGCGTCGAGGAGAACGTAGAGCCCGTCGCGCCCGAGCCTGTCGTGCACCGCGCCCAGCAGGTCCTCGCCGAAGCCGCTCTGGCTCGGCAGGACGAGTACGTACGTCGGTACACCGGTGCGCTCAGCCAGTTGGGCAAAGTCGGGCGCCATGGAGCGCGGGATCTCGCGGGGGAGCTGGTCGGTGACGTGGACCGGGTTCTCGCGGAGGCGGTCGGCCAGGTAGGCGGCCTGGGCGGGCGGCTGGTTCGCCGCGGGCGCGTCGTCGGCCCGGGCCGGGACGGCCACCAGGGTCACCGAGGTGAGGAGCAGGGCGGTGAGGCCGCAGAGGGTGAGCAGCAGGCGGATCACGCTGCTCGCGGTGTGGTCGGTCGGCTGCCGTCCAGCCTTCGTGAGTGTGGTCACCACTCGCACTCCCCGTGCCCCCGTCCCGGTCGTGGGTTTCTTGCCCGCGGCACTCTACTGACGGCTTCGCCGCCGTGAAAACGCGCTCCGTCAACCCAGCTTCGCGTTCTGCGCCTTCACCACGGTCGGCGAGAGCTTCGCGTCGCTCGGCCTGGCGTTGGCGATCGCCATGCCGTCGACCGAGAAGTAGACGGCGAGGGTGTCGCCGCTGCGTACGGCCTGGGTGTGCACGGTGTGTGTGACGCCCTGAAACGTCAGCGTCGACCGGAACGCGAGGGATTCCTCACCGGCCTCCGCCACGGGCTTCTCGGCGGTTACGGATTCGTACGCGCTCGTGTTGCCGTTCGCCTTGGCCGTGAAGCCGCCGGCGCACGCATCTACCGCCTTGGACAGGTCGGTCAGTGCGGACTCGGCCTGTCCCGACTCGTACGCCGCGAGCATCACGTACGTGAACGGATCGTTGAGACCCTTGGAGACGGAACGCGTGAGGTCGGCCTGCGGTTCGCCGAGGGGAAGTTGGTTCATGGCGTAGGCCAGCGGGGCGCAGACGGGCTTCTCGACCGTGACCTCCTGCTGGGACTTGGCGAAGACGAACTCGCTGTTGTCGGAGTTCGACACATCCGCATCGGACACGTCCATGCCGGAGACGTCCGCCTTGGTGATCACCATCTGCCTCAGCTGCTCCTCAGCCGTCGCCTGCTTCTCCGCCGAAGCGGTCGCTGCCGGCTTCTCCGCCGAGTCCGCGTCCGAACCGGAGTCCCCACCACACGCCGTGAGCGCGGCCAGGGAGAGCAGGGTCAGGGTGGAGAGGGTGGCCTTCGTGGCGCGGTTCATCAGGGGCTCCTTGGTGGGGGCGGGGGAAAGAGAGGGCAGGCTGCTGGTCGGCGGCTACGCGTCGTCCACCAGCTTCCGCAGTTCGAAGGAGAGTTCCGGCACCCGGGCGCCGGCCGCCTGCGCCGCCGCGATCGCCCTCACGTAGGTCAGCGCCTCCTGCCGCAGGCGCTCCTTCTCGTTGCCCTGGCGGCTGCCGACCAGCCAGACGTACAGGGCCAGGGGCACGAGGATGAGAGCGGCGTAGGCGCCCGGCTCACTCGACGTCGCGGCATAGGCCGCGCCGCCACCGCCGACCAGGATCAGCAGGCAGCCCGCCTCGTCGTGCCAGCCGCCCTCGTTGACCCTCCACTCGTACTCCGACACGGCGGCGGGCTTCGGCGGTACGGCGACGGGGGTGGGGGTCGCGGGGGCGAGGCCGTCCGCCTGCTGCTCCTGGTCTGCTCCGCCGGAACCGGAGGGTGCCTCGCTCCTCGGTACGTCGACCGCCGACGTCTCCACGTCCAACGGCTCGACCGGCGGATACGACGGGACCGGCGCCGCCCCCTTCCCGCCTTCGGGCCCCGACTTGCCCTCCAGCCACGGCGGGACATGCGTCAGTGGGATGCCGTGTGCGCGGGCGATGCCCAAGGTCTCGCGGTAGCCGGCCAGCGTCGGATGCATCAGCGCGCGCTTCCAGCGGGTGTAGGCGTAGACGGTCAGGGCTACGCCGATCACGACAAGGCACCCCGAGGCAGCCAGTACTGCGACAAGGCGGCGTTCGCTCAGGGTCCGGATCATCGGAACGACGAACGGGAGGATCAGACCCGCCGTCAGTGCAAGTATCCCGAGCCATGCGGACGGGTGTCGACGCTCCGCGTCCATCGCCCGCCGCCGCTCCGCGAGCAACGCGCTCACCGCGCCGTCGTCCAGGTAGTCGACCCCGTGCCGGGCACCGACCGCGCGTATCGCCTCCGCGGCCCGCGGGTCGGTGGCCAACGCCGCCCCGTTCACTGGAAGAAGCTCCATCGATGCCCCCGGTGATCTCTCCGTGCTCGCCCCGTCACTGATCCGAGCGAAGATCATGGCATGCCCGCTCCGCTCCCTCGTGAGTGAATCGTGCAGGCCTCATGGCCGCACCGTGACGAAGAGCACGCGGACGGTGTCCGCCGGTACCGCTCGTGGATTCGCGCGTGCACAGTTGAAGTGCCGTTTGTCGCGCGGTACTCAAGGGGGTTCCGTGGACGCGAAGTTGCAGATGAGTAACGGTGGGCGGGGTGCGGGGACAGGGGGTGGGGACGCCTTGAGGGGCTTATGTGCGGCTGATACGGTGCGATGGCTTGACACTCGCCTCGCTGCTGGCTATTTGCCCAGGTCGGACGGGTGCGTCAGGGGATGTCCCGGGACGCCACCGGTCGGGTGGACGCGGGTGGAGTGTCCGAATTTGCAGATGATTCTGCGTACTTGGGTCGTCATGGCTCGAGTGTGAATTCGGGTGTGAATGTGGCAGACAAATTCTTGGTCGTACGGGGAGCGGTTGCGTGAAGATCCAGGAGCGTACGGGGGCGGGCGCGGGGCGTTCCGCGGCTCCGGCTCAGCCGTCGGTCGGTGACCGGCTTCCCAGCCCTCCTCGCGAGCGCAAGCCGGCGCTCGCCGCGTTGGCGGTGCTGCTGATTCTGCTGGGCGCGCTCGGGGCGACGATGCTCGTGCTGCGCGTCGGGGACCGGGTCGAGGCGATCCAGGTGACGGCCGACATCAAGCCCGGTGAGTCCATCAACAAGGACAACATCAAGGTCGTCATGGTGAACGACGACTCCGGCGCCAACTTCGTCCCGTGGGAGCAGCGTGCGGGCCTGATGGAGCTCCAGGCCAAGTCCCGGCTCTACAAGGGCACCGTCGTCGTCGGTGAGATGTTCGCCAAGAAGGCCGACATGGAGCAGGGCAAGGCGACGGTCGGCGTGTCCCTCAAGGACGGTCAGTACCCGGCGGGTCTCGACGCGGGGGACAACGTCGCCGTGTACCGCGTCGGCACCAAGGCCACCGGCAGCGGCGACCAGGACGGCGGCGCCTCCGGTTCGGCCGGCACCGACAACTCCCTGCTGGTCGAGCGTGCCGTGGTGGAGTCCGCGCCGACCGCCGGCGGCGACAGCATCGCGAGCACCAGCCAGGCCGCAACCCTGACCGTCGATGCCGACGACGCCTCCGCCGTCGCGCAGGCCGCGTCCGCCGGTGAGGTCGCCGTCGTTCTGATTCCCGGCAACTAGAAGGCGACCCCACATCCCATGGCCCTCATCGCCCTAGCCGCCGACAAGGGTTCCCCCGGCGTCACCACCGCGGCCGTCGCCCTCGCGGCGGTCTGGCCGCGTCGTGTCCTGCTGGCCGAGACCGACCCGGCCGGCGGTGACCTGGTGTACCGGTCCGCCGCCGCGCACGGCGGTCCGCTGAACCCGAACACCGGCATGCTGTCGATCGCCGCCACCGCGCGCCGCGGCCTCGTCCCCGACCAGCTCTGGGACCACGTACAGCCGCTCAGCGGCGGCCTCGAAGTCCTCGTCGGGCTCGGCATCTCCGAGCAGGCCGCCGGGCTCGCGGGCCTGTGGCCCACTCTCGGCCGGGCCTTCGCCTCCCTCGCCGACTCCCCGAACGCGCCCGCCGACGTCATCGCCGACTGCGGCCGCGTCAGCGGCGACACCCCGGTGGCGGAGCTGTTCCCGCACGCCGCGCTCGTCCTCCTCGTCTCCCGCACCGAGCCGGAGGCCATCGCCCGCGTGCGCGACCGGGCCGCCGCCCTGTCCAACAAGCTGCACGGCGGACCGCGCGGCGCCGCGAGCGCCGGGATGCCGCTGATCGGTGTCGTCCTCGTCGCCGACACGAACAACGCCGCCAAGCTGTCCGGCCAGGTCAACGACATGCTCGTGCACGCCCAGACCGGCGCCCGCGTGGTCGGCACGATCGCCGACGACCCGGCGGGAGCGGACCAGCTGGCCGGGCGCAGGCGCGGGCGGCTGGAGAAGTCGCTGCTCATCCGCTCGGCCCGCAAGGTCACGTCGGACCTGTACCAGCAGTTCGGCGCCGCCTGGTCGATGCCCACCGGACCCAACGGACCCACCGGACCCGCCGGCACCGGCATGTCCGGCCACGCGGGGGCCGGCCGATGACCGCTGTCGACCACTCGTTGGTCAAGCGGTTCCGGCAGGACGCCGGCGACCGCATCGCCGAGCAGCGTCGGCAGGACCAGGTCGGCGGCGTCACGCCGATGTCCACCGAGGACGAACGGCACTACGCCCGCGCCGTCATAGCCCAGATCCTGGAGGAGTACGCCCGCGCCGAGATCAACGCCGGGCGTACGCCGCTGGACGCGGAGACGGAGGAGGCGTACGCCGCCGCCGTGCACGCCGCGCTGTTCGGCGTGGGGCGGCTCCAGCCGCTGCTCGACGACCCCGAGGTCGAGAACATCGACATCAACGGCTGCGACCACGTCTTCGTCGGCTACTCCGACGGACGCGAGGCGCGCGGCGAGCCGGTCGCCGAGACCGACGAGGAGCTCATCGAGCTGATCCAGATCCTCGGCGCCTACTCGGGTCTGTCGTCCCGTCCCTTCGACTCCGCCAACCCGCAGCTCGACCTGCGACTGCCCGACGGTTCGCGTCTGTCGGCGGTCATGGATGTCACCCGGCGCCCCGCGCTCTCCATCCGCCGCGCCCGCATGGGCAAGGTCTTCATCTCCGACCTGGTCGGCAACGGCACCCTCGCCCCCGAGCTGGGCCACTTCCTGGCCTGCGCGGTCCGCGCCCGCAAGAACATCATGATCGCGGGCGCGACCAACGCCGGAAAGACGACGCTGCTGCGCGCCCTCGCCAACGAGATCCCACCGCACGAGCGGCTGATCACGGTGGAGCGAGCACTGGAACTCGGCCTCGACACCTTCCCCGACCTGCACCCCAACGTGGTCGCGTTCGAGGAGCGGCTGCCCAACTCCGAGGGCCAGGGCATCATCAGCATGGCGGAACTGGTCCGCCGTTCCCTCCGTATGAACCCCTCCCGGGTCATCGTCGGTGAGGTGCTCGGCGACGAGATCGTGACCATGCTCAACGCGATGTCGCAGGGCAACGACGGCTCGCTCTCCACGATCCACGCCAACAGCTCGCACGAGGTCTTCAACCGCATCTCCACGTACGCCCTCCAGGCGACGGAGCGGCTGCCCATCGAGGCCAGTCAGATGCTGGTGGCCGGCGCCGTGAACTTCGTCGTCTTCGTCCAGCGGCGCAACAACTTCCAGAGCGGCGGCCGTCTCCAGCGCGTGGTCACCTCGGTCCGCGAGGTGAACGGCGTCGACGGCCGCGTGCTGTCCAGCGAGGTGTTCGCCGAGGCGCCCGACGGCCAGGTCGTAGCGCACGCACCCATAGCCTGCCTGGAGGAACTCATCGCCTACGGCTACCGGCCCAACGGAACCTGGGGGTGAGGGACTTGACCACACACGTGACCCCAGACGTCACCACGCACGTGACCGAGCCCGTGACCACGAACCCCACCGGCGTACCCCTCGCGGCCCTGGACTCGCTCGGCTCCATGGGCGGCCTCTTCTCCACCACGGTCCTCTACTCGATCGGGTGCGGAGTCGCCGTCGGCGGCGGCCTCGCCCTGTTCCTCGTCGCCGTACGCGGACTGCCCGTCAAGCCCGAGCACGAGAAGCGGCAGGCGAGCGAGCGGGCAGGCGAACTGATCCGCTGGGCGGGCCGGCGCGGCTCCCTCGCGGCCATCGTCGGTCTCGTCGTCCTGCTCCTCACCCGCTGGGCGGTGCTGGGCATCGCGGCCGGCGTTCTCGTCTTCTTCTGGGACCGCCTCTTCGGCGGCGCCGCCGAGGAACGCGCCGCCATGAAGCGGGTGGAGGCGCTGGCCTCCTGGACGGAGTCGCTGCGCGACACCATCGCGGGCGCGGTCGGCCTGGAACAGGCCATCCCCGCCTCGGCCCGCGCCTCGGCCCCGGTCCTGCGCCCGCACCTGGACGCCTTGGTCGACCGGCTGCGCTCGCGCACCCCGCTGCCCGACGCGCTCCAGCATCTCGCGGACGAGATCGACGACGCGTCCGCCGACATCATCGTCGCGGCGCTGATCCTCAACGCCCGGCTGCGCGGCCCCGGTCTGCGCCAGGTCCTCGGCGCGCTCGCCAAGTCGGCACGCGAGGAGGTCGACATGCGCCATCGCGTGATGGCGCAGCGCGCGTCGACCCGCCGCTCGGTGCAGATCGTCGTCGCGGTGTCGGTGCTGTTCGTCCTCGGCCTGTCCGTCTTCAACCGTGACTTCGTCGAGCCGTACGGCTCGCCCGTCGGCCAGCTCGTGCTGGCCTGCGTGTGCGGGCTGTTCGCGCTGGGCTTCTGGTGGCTGCGCAAGCTGTCGACCATCGAGACGCCGGAGCGCTTCCTGGTCCGGGACGGCTCCGACGTGCAATTCGTGCGTCCCCGCACCCCGGGCCAGCCGGGCCAGCCGGGTCAGTCGGGCCCGCAGGGCCACCCGGGACAGCCGGGTCAGCCCGCGCAGCGGCTGCCGCAACCGGCACAGCCGTCGCAGGCGTCTGGGGACGAGGGGGTACGACGATGAACCTGACCATGCCGGTCCTGGTCGGCGCCGTCATAGGCCTGGGCATCTACGCCCTGGTCCGCGCCCTGATGCCGAGCAGACGCAGCCCGATCCAGCAGGTCGCCCGGATCGACGCGATGCGGGCGCGCGGAGCGGCGTACGGGTCGTCGCGGGCGGCGCAGGACACCAGCCGCCTCGGCTCGCTGCGGGCCCAGGTCGGCGCGCGCGTCGCCGAGCTGTACCTCCAGCAGGGCTGGGAGCAGCGCTCGCTGCGCGCGGACCTGGCGGTGCTCGACCGCAGCTGGGAGAAGTTCCTGGCGACGAAGGCGCTGCTGGCGGCCGGCGGTCTGTTCTTCGGCCCGCTCCTGTTCGCGATCGTGTGGACCCTCGGCTTCAACGACAGTCCGATCGTCCCGGTCTGGCTGGCCCTGCTCTGCGCGGCGATCTTCTTCTTCCTCCCCGACCTGGAGGTACGCCGGGACGCGCAGGACAAGCGCCGTGACCTGCGGCGCGTGATCGGTGCGTACCTGGACCTGGTCTCCATGAGCCTGGCCGGCGGACGCGGTCTGCCCGAGGCCCTGATGGCGGCGGCGGAGGTGTCGGACGGCTGGGCGACCCACCGCATCCGCAACGCCCTGGCCGACGCGCGCATCACGGGCATCAGCCAGTGGCAGGCGCTGGGCCAGCTCGGCGAGGACCTGGGCGTCGAGGAACTCAAGGACCTCTCCGCCTCGCTCGCCCTGGTGGCGGACGACGGTGCCAAGGTCCGGGAGTCCCTGGCCTCCCGCGCGGAGACCATGCGCCACCGCGAAATGGCCGAGATCGAGGGCAGCGCGGGCGAGAAGTCCCAGTCGATGCTCGTGGCGCAGCTCCTGCTGTGCGCCGGTTTCCTGGTGTTCCTGATCTACCCGGCGGCGATGCGGGTGTTCCAGGTGTGACGCCAGCTCCGAGCCACTCCGAGACGCTTCGCTCCCAGAACTGACACGAGAGGACAGAACACACCATGAACGGACGGAACTTCCGCACCGGCACCACGGGCATCGTGCCCGTGGACTTCCTGATCACCTTCCTGCGGGCCCGCGTGGACCGCGCCCGCTCCGGCGAGCTGGACCGCGGTGCGTCCGCGGTCGAGTGGGTCATCATCTCCGCGGTCGTCGTCGCGATCGTCGGCGTGGTGGCCGCCATCATCAACGCCGCGCTCAGCGAGGGCGCCAACAAGGTCGGCGACTGCATCAAGGGCGCGGACGCGGGCAAGACCTGCTGACCGGCCGACGTACGGCGCTGACGGGGACGATGTGACGGGACAGACGGGGACGGGGATGCCGGGTGCCGCGCGCGGCGCACTCGGCGGTGCCCTTGGCGGCGTACGCAGACGGGTGCGCCGCAGGGTGGAGACCGCGCGGGAGGCCGCGGCCACCCGTGGCGACGACTCCGGCATGACCGCGATCGAGTTCGTGCTGCTCACGCCGGTGCTGTTCTTCATGATCTTCGCGACGGTGCAGTTCGGGCTGTACTTCTTCGCCGACCACGTGGCCCAGGCGGCGGCCCAGGCCGGCGCGCGCAAGGCCCGAGCGACGGCCGACGCCCAGCCAGGCGGCTGGCGCGGCGAGGCCCAGGACGTGGTCGACAGCTACATCCGCCAACTCGGCCCGCAACTGGTCCTGTCCCCGGACGTGAAGCTGCTCCAGCCGGAACAGGACACGGTGGGCGTGGAGATCACGGCCCGCATCCCGACGGTGTTCCCGGGCCTGGACCTGACGGTGCACGCGCAGTCGATGGGCCCGGTGGAACGCTTCGTGCAGGAGGGCGAGAACTAGATGAACCTCTCCCGCATCACGAAGAACCGTGGCCGAACCAGGTGGTCGGACGACAACGGCCTGTCCACCATCGAGGTGGTCATCCTCGCCCCGGTGATGATCCTCTTCATCCTGGTCCTGGTTGCCTTCGGCCAGTTGGTCGACGGCCGGGGCGCCCTCGACGGCGCGGCCAGGGACGCCGCCCGCGCGGGCTCGATCCAGAAGGACCACGGCACGGCGATCGCGGAGGCGAGGAAGGCGGCGGAGTCCAACCTCACGGACGTCTGCTCCGGCCCCGTCTCGGTCGTCCAGAAGAGCGCCGGCTTCGAACCGGACACCCTCTTCACGGTCGAGGTGAGCTGCGAGGTACGCGGCCTGGACTCGATCGGCCTGAACGTCCCGACGACCCTGTCGGCGACCTTCAGCTCCCCGCTGGACCCGTACCGGAGGACCGCGTGAGATCTCCCGTACGCGAGTGGCTCGCGGACCGGCACGCACACCTGGACGACCGCGGCTCGGGCGCCGGCGCGGTCATCATCTTCGCCCTCGTCTTCCTCTCCCTGTCGGCCTTCGTCATCGACGGCGGCATGTCCATCTCGAAGCGCGAACGCGCCGCGGACATCGCCGAACAGGCCGCCCGCTACGCCGCCCAGGACATCGACCGCGAGGCCCTCTACGACGACGTGGGCGGCCCCGCCCCCATCAACTACGAGAACTGCAACGCCCGGGTCAAGGCCTTCGCCGCGGAGATGGACATGACCGGCGCGGACATCGCCGCGACCTACTGCGTCACGGCCGACGCGGCCCAGGTGGAGGTCGAGGTCCAGCTCACGTACTCCCCGGTCTTCACCGGCATGTTCTACGGCGGCGACGTGGTGGTCCACGGCCAGGCGGTGGCGGAGAACGAGGTGGGCTGACGGAACGCCGACCCTTCTCGTCGCCGCCCCCCAACGCACAACGGAGGCACGGCTCCTCCACCCGTACGAGGACTACAACCTCGCCAAGCACGGCGAGGGCATGTTCTGGGCTGCCGCGGTCGCCCGGAGCGCAGCGGCTGAAGCCTCCTGCACGCAGCTGGACGCAGAGAGCCGGCCATTGATCGCGTCACCCAGGCAGTGGAAAGGGGTCGGCTGCGGGGTGCCATGGCAGTGCTGCCGAGGCGATCGGTCACCGGTGCTTGTCACCGCCGCTACCGCCCTTGCCACCCTTCCCGCCCCGCTGGTCCTCCGTCTTCACGGCCTTGTTGACCTTTTTGGTCAGGTCGTCGTCGAGCTTCTTGAACTCGCGGACCACGGCGTCCGACATGTCGCCGAGCGCGTCGAGCTGCTGGGTGATGTCCTCGCGGCCGTCCTCCCAGTTGGACTCGAAGTCGCCGAGGGCGTCGTTGACGCTGCCGTCCCCGATGTCGTCCTTGTACGACTCGAAGAGCTTCTTGGTGTGGTTCAGCCGCGTCTTGAGCGACCGCAGCTGGCGCCCGTAGTCCTCCAGCTCGCTCAGCGGGATGGCGAGGTCGCTCTTGCCCATGCGCGAAGTCCTCTCTGCGGGCAGGTCAGACGAATCGGAACGTACTGGTCACAGCGTCGAAGATGTCATGGAACGCCTCGGCGAGATCCAGCACCGGGCTGGTTCCGGAGACGAGGACGACCTGGTCGGTGGTTCCCGGGACGGGGATGTACGTCTGCGTCAGCACCATACGCAGGGTACGGCTGTCGCCCTGAGCGACGGGCACGTCCTCCACACCGTACGTCCGCGCGGCCGTACCCACTTCGAGGATGTCACGGTCGTGACCTTGCGCCAGGCGTCGCCGTCGCGACGAGGGGTGATGGTGCGGAGGCCTTCGGCGATGGCCCGGGAGTCGGTGGACAGTGCGACTCCCTTGTTGTTGTACGACTTCTTCAGCTTGCGCAGCTTCTTCGGGGCGTCCGCGAACTCCTCCGCGAACACGGCCGCCGTCTTGCCCGCCCAGGAGAGGATCTCCTCCTCCTTGGCGATGCCCTTGAGGTCGCGCAGCACGTCGCCCACGTCGGCGGCGAAGGCGTGCAGAGTGCCGGCGAGTTTGCGAATGCGTTGCGGGTCCCCCGGTGTCGGGTCCTCTCCAGGCCGAGTACGTGCCAGTCCGTCGGCCTGTGCGACACCGTGCTCTCCCCCGTACACGTGCGATGCGTTGCGCTTAGAACGCGCGCATGAACTTATCGCACGTACTGTCGGGGGTCAGGTGGTGGTCGTCTTGAGGCTCTGGACGAGGGCGGTGAACGAGCCGACCGGGACGGTGAGTGTGCCCTGGGTGGGGTCCTTCGAGTCGCGTATTGCCACTCGGGCGGGCAGCGGGGCGATCTCCACGCAGGTGTTGCCGTCGCCTCCCTCGGAGTAGGAGGACTTCTGCCATTGGATGCGTCTGGTCACGCCTCGTGCCTCACAGTTCCTTCGTCAAGTGGTGGATGAGATCCCGGGTTCGGCCGGGATCGAGCGATGCCTTCTCCACCTTACGAAACAGGGTTCGGAAGCGCTCCAGTTGGGACTGAGCGTCCAGGAAGGCCGTGCCACTCGGAGAGTCGCGGAGCACCGTGTCCAGCTGAGGGAGGGGCCCGCCCACGTGCATCATGGCGGCGCCGGCGCCGGCGAAATGGTCGGTGTCGAACGGGACGACCCGCACCGTGACGTGTTCCCTCTCCGATTCGTCCAGGAGTCTGCGGAGCTGGGCCCGCGTTACGCCTCGGTCGCCCACACGGATGCGGAGGGCGGCCTCGTGGACGACGGTCTCGTAGACAACCGGAGGATCACGCTCGATGACAGCGCGACGTCTCAGGCGGTGTTCCACCCGTGGTGCCAGCTCGCTGTCCGGCAACTCCGGCACCATGTAGCCGAAGACCGCGCGTGCGTAGTCGGGGGTCTGAAGTAGTCCCGGTACGTGCGTAATCACGACTTCGTGCAGGAACGTGGCGTGATGTTCCAGCTCGGCGACGTCCAGGAATACTGGCGGAAGGATTCCTTGGAACTCTTCCCACCAACCCGGGACGCGGTCGGTGGCCATTGCCACCAGGGCATCGACCAGCACTTCGTCGGCGCAGGCGTAGTGAGCGGCCAGTCGGCGCACACGCTCCTCGCTGACCCCCGCGAACCCTGCCTCAACCTGACTCATCTGCGCCGAAGTCGAGCTGAGCAGCCCAGCCACCTCGCGTGCCTTCAGCCCGGCGGCCCCTCGCAACCTGCGCAGTTCCGTGCCCAGACGCACCTGCCGCGCCGTTGGTCGGCTCCTTGGTGCCACGTGCTTCCTCCGGGCCTCAACTCACCTGATCCTGTACCGCTTACGGGGTCAGATTAGAGCAACGGCTTGCGCGGACAAAAATTTTTGCTCTACCGTCAGTGACGCGACGCACACAATGTGCGGTTGTCGGGTCGGAAGTGCACCGCGCCGTCATAGTCATGACCGCTGTGGCGATGCCACCGGCCAACCCACCTCTACCGAACGGAGTTCACGCATGCCCGAGACCGATCCCATCGACTCGACGGCCCCCTGGGAGTACACCCTCTACATCCCGAACGACCCGCGCGCGGTCACCGTCTGCCGCCGCACCCTCCGCCTGATCCTCACCATGCACGGCCTGATCCGCCTCGTGGACACCGCAGAGCTGCTCGCGGCCGAGTTGGTCTCCAACGCCGTACGACACACCAAAGGGCCCGCCGCGCTGCGGGTGCGGTGGGCGGCCGGCGTACTGCGGGTCGGGGCGTGGGACGCCGACCCGCAACCGCCGGAGCCGCCCGGGAACCTGGACGCGCTCACGGAGGCGGAGGAGGGGCGCGGCCTCGCGCTCGTGCGGGCGTGTGCGGACCTGTGGGGGTGGCAGCCGCTGACCAGGGACGGGAACCGGGGTAAGTACGTGTGGGGTGACCTTGTCGCGGCGTAGCTCGTTGATCACGTCGTACAGGAGGGAGAGCTGATGGTCAGCTCGTCGCACGAGGCGCTGCACTGGGTCTTTCAGAAGGACCCCGCGCTGCTGACGCGGGCGTTTCAGAAGGTGCTGTGCGTTCCGTTCCCGGAACCGCGTGACTTTGCGGTCCTGAACGCCGACGTCACGGAGATCGAGCCCGTCGAACGGCGGGTGGACACGCTGATGCGGGTGGAGACGGACGAAGGGGCGTACCTCCTCGTCGTCGAGGCGCAAGGGAAGAAGGACGAGAAGAAGCGCGGAAGCTGGCCGTACTACCTCGCGTATTTGTACGAGAAGTACCGCTGTGAGCCGGTGCTCGTGGTGATCACCCAGAGCAGCGCGACGGCACGCTGGGCGGCGCAGCCCATCCGGCGGGGGCTGCCCGGCTGGGATTCGCTGACGGTGCGACCGCTGGTGATCGGTCCGGACAACGTACCGGTGATCGCGAATGGGCGGGAGGCCGAGAGGGACGTTCCGCTTGCTGTGCTGTCGGCCATGACACACGGGCGAGGCGCACAGGCCGCCGCCATACTGGAACCGTTGGCTTTCGCTCTGCGGACCGTCGACGGCGATAGTGCCGCGGTGTTCGGACAGTTCATCGAATCGTGCCTGGGTGATCCCCGGGCCAAGGACCTCTGGAGGGACCTGATGTCGGAGATCCGCTACTTCTTCAACAACCCGGTGGCCGAGAAGGTTCGTGAGGAAGGCCGCGTGGAGGGCCGCGTGGAGGGTCGTGAGGAAGGACGGGCCGAGGTTCGTTCCGAGATCACACTGGAGATTCTGGAGTGGCGGGGCATTCCGGTGTCCGATGCCGTGCGGGAGCGGGTGCTCGCCTGCACCGACCTCACGCAGCTCAAGATCTGGTCCCAGCGGGCGGTTCAGGTCACGCGCGCGGAAGATCTGTTCACGGAAGGGCGTGGCTGATGCCCAGGGAGATCCGATACTTCTTCGACAACCCCGTGGCTCTGCAGGTGCGCGAGGAAGGGCGGGTGGAGGGCCGGATCGAGGAGCGTGCCCTGATGGTGCTCCGGATTCTCGAATGGCGGGACATTCCGGTGTGCTTCGCTCTTCGGGAGCGCGTGCGCGACTGCTGGGACCTCGACCAGCTCGAAGTCTGGGCGCGGCGCGCGCTGACCGTGGAGCGGGCCGAGGACCTGTTCAGCGGTTGATGGACTGGATCTCCTGGACGTTCATGTCCTGCGTCGTCTCGAAGGTGCCGTTCGGCAGGTCGCCCGTGGCGCCGCCGGTGCCCTGCCAGGAGATTTCCCAGGTGATCGACGCCTTGAGCTGGTACGGCTCGCCGTTCGAGGCGCGGAGGTAGCGGATGCCGCAGGGCGGGGTCTCGTCGGACTTGCCCTTCGTGTACGGCGTACCGATGGAGCCGTCGGCGTTGATCTCGCAGTCGCCGGAGGCGGGGAAGGTCTCGGCGTCGTCCGTGCCGGGCTCCAGGTGGAGGGCGACCGGCTTGGCGGTCGTTTCCGCCCACAAGCCTGTGTTGGGCAGCTCGGCGCGGACCTTGACCTCCTTGAAGGTGCCCTTGTCCAGCCAGACCCAGGTCGGCAGGTTGACGGTGGACTTGGCGGCCGGCTTCGCCTCGATCTCCGTGGCGGGGACCTCGACCTTGTCGTAGGCGTACTCCGCCAGGGTCCGCGGCGTCGGGGCGTTCGGCACATCGGGGATCTGGCCGGCGTCCTGCCAGAACATCAGCCGGTTGCACAGGGACGTGTCGTCGAGCGCGGACAGGCTCGGGGCGACGCCGCGCCAGAAGTAGCCCTTCTCGCCGAGGTTGTAGTCCTTGTAGCCCTTCGCGGACGACGGGGTGCCGAAGTAGTTGGGCGCGTCCTTGCCGTCCTTGAAGTGGTCGGTCCACAGCTTGGAGCCGAACCACCCCTGGCGGATGCTGACGTCGCCGCCGCCGTCGTTCTCCGCGAAGTCCTTCAACTGCTCGGGAGTGAACACCGGCTCGTACCAGCACGGCGGGGGCTCCCAGTTGACGTCGGTCGAGCTCAGGTTTCCCCGCTTGCCGCCGGTGGGGCCGCTCACCTGCGTGATCTTGATGCTGGTGTGCTGGGCCGAGGCCGTCAGTTCCTTGCCCTCGGCCTCGCCCCTCGTGTCGGAGCCGCCGAAGGCGTGGGCAGGAGCGGTGCAGCAGAGTGCCGTGGCCACTGACGAGGCGAGCACGGGCAGTGCCTTGTGTCGAGCCCTCACTTCGCGCACTTCCCCCTCTCCGAGCGGATGGACGAGTTCTGCCATACCCCCTGGCTGCTCTTTCGCAGCGTGACCAGGTAGTAGACCTCGGGATCCATGTCCGGGGGGTTTCCTTCGACCTTGCCGGTCTTCCGGTGCTTGGTGCGCGCTTCGCTCTCATCGGTGCAGTAGCCGAGTGACGCCGTGGTGCCGTCGTCGAGCAGGGTCACCTCGGGGTCGAAGACCGGGAGCTTGCCGATGACCGTCACGTTCTTGTCCGTGTACGACTTGATCCACTTCTTGCTCTGCGCGCGGCCGGAATCGGTGTCGTAGAAGGAGACGGCTTCGCTGTCCGGGTCGTTGGCGATGATCGCGGCGTATCCGGCCCGGAGTTCTTCCTTGGCGTCGTCGAGTACGGCCTGCTGCCGCGCGTCACTGCTCGTCCAGCCCTCGAAGGTCAGCTGGAAGCTGCTGGGCAGCTTGACCACCGGACGGTTGACGCCGGGCGGCGTCGACGAGGACGCCGGCTCCGAAGCCGAAGGGCTCCCGCCCCCCGCCCCCTTGATGTCCTCCGGCGAGGACTCGTCGCCCCCGCCGCACGCGGTCAGGAGCAGGGCTGCCGTCGCGGTGAAGGCGGCGGTGGTCATGGTGAAGGCTCTGCGGGCCACGGTGTTCCCCCTGGGTAAGGCGTTGCGACAGGGAACGAAGCTATCAGTGGGCCGTGCAGGGGGTCTGACCGGTTTCGGTGGATTGTGTGGGGGGTGTGAAGGCCTGCGCGGTGGAAGCGGGCAAAAGGCGCGAAGGGGGCGGAAGTTGTCCCTTCCTCTTCCACAGGGCCTTCGATGCTGTCAGCGCCAGTCCATAAGATCTCTGTAGGCTCAGCACACCCCTCATACCAAACGCCCCAACGGGCTTCGCCGCCCACGACCACGACCCAGGACTCCGCCCATGCCGCGACGCCGCACCTCAAGCTCCTCCAGCAGCTCGACGGCTCCCTCGGCTGCCCCGGCGACGCCGAGGAACCGCACGCCTCAGCCGGTGCGGGTGCGGCGGCGGTCGTTCGGGGACTTCGTCAAGGCGTTTCTCGCGTTCGTCGTGCTGCTGGCGCTGGTCGCCGGAGTGCCGCTCGCGCTGGCCATGACGGTCGGCTGGCCGCTGCCCAACGGGGCGCCCGGCCTCGACTGGCTCCAGCGCGAGATCACCGTGCAGACCTTCCTGCGCATCCTCACCGTCATCGTCTGGCTCGCCTGGGCCCAGTTCACCGCCTGCGTGCTCGTCGAGGTCAAGGCCGCGCTGTCCGGCGTAGGGGTGCCGGGGCGGGTGCCGGGATCCGGGCCCAGCCAGCTGCTGGCTCGGCAGCTCGTCGCCGCCCTGCTGCTCGTCGGCGCCACCGCGGCGAGCCTCACGCCAGGGTTGTCGCAGCTCGGCCAGAGCCTGGAGGGCAACCAGAGGCCGGCCGTCGCCGCCGCCCAGCAGACGCCGGGACTCTTCGCCCAGCAGCAGGAGCAGGCCGCAAACACCGCGAACGCCCTCGCCGAGCAGGCCGGACAGGCGGGCCAGGCCGCGGCCCGTGCCGACGGCGGGGCATCGGTCGCGAACGGCGACACGAAGTACTACCGGATCCAGCCGCCCGAGGGGCGTCACCACGACTCCCTCTGGGAGGTCGCCGACCGGCACCTCGGCGACGGACGCCGGTACAAGGAGATCTTCGAGCTGAACAAGGACCGCGTGCAGCCCGACGGGTCCAAGCTGTCCGAGGCGTCCCTCATCCGGCCCGGCTGGATCATGGAGATGCCCGGCGACGCCCGCGGCGGCGAACTGGTCGAGATGCCCGACGAGGCGCCGAACGTCTCCGAGCAGGTGCAGCAGCAAATCAGCGACTACGCCCAGACCGGCGACCACGCGCAGGGGAGCGGCGGAGGACAGGGGAGCGGGGACGCGCAGGTCTCCCTTCCCGAGCAGCGGCCCGCGCCGGCCCCCGCGACGCCCGTCACCCCCGCGACCCCGGCGCCCGGCCCCGCCACCGGTGGCCAGCACGCCACCCCCGCCGCCGAGGAGTCCGGGCGCTCCTTCGGGCTCCCCGAGACCCTGCTCGCCGCCCCGCTGCTCGCCGCCGGTCTGCTCGGTGCCCTCGGCCGCCGGCGCCGGCAGGCGCTGTGGCACTCGGCGCTCGGTGCCGTCGGCGGACGGCGCGGCATGGAGCCGCCCACCCCGACCGGCGACGCCCAGGACGTGCAGGACGCGCTGCTCGTGGGCGCCGACCCCGAGGGCGTACGCCTGCTGGACCGGTCGCTGCGCGGGCTCGCCGCCGCACTCGCCGCCGAGTCGCGGCCGTTGCCCGTCGTGTACGCGGCCTGGATGGGCGGCAACGGCGACCTCCACCTGCAACTCGCCCAGCCGGCCGGGAAGCCGCCGACGCCCTGGCAGGTCGGGCAGGACCAGACCTTCTGGATGCTGGCCCGCGCCGACGCCGAGCGGTACGAGGACGCCGAGACGGCGGCCCCCTACCCCGGTCTCGTCAGCCTCGGCACCATGGACGACTCCCGGCTGCTGCTCAACCTGGAGGCCGTGCCCGGCCTCGTCTCGCTGAGCGGCGCCGAGGAGGACCGGGCCGCCGTGTTCGCGTCGGTCGCCGCCGAGCTGGCCACCAACGGGTGGTCGGACCGTATGACCATCACGCTGGTCGGGTTCGGCGCCGATCTCACCCCGCTCGCGCCCAACCGGATACGGCACCTCGACGGCTTCGAGGACCTCTTCGAGACCATGTCCGCCGAGACCCGGCAGCGACGCGGCGCACTCGGCGCCGCCGGGCACGACTCCGTGCTCACCGGCCGCACCGGGCCCGCCCAGCACACGCGTTGGGCGCCGCACCTCGTGCTGCTCGCCGCGCAGCCGTCCGACGAGGACGCCCTGCGGCTCGCCGAACTCGCCGCCGACGCCGGCCGCCTCGGCATCGGCTACCTCGTCGGCACCGAGGGCACCGACCTGCCCGGCGCCGCCTGGGAGATGGAGATCACCGGCGAGGGCAGGCTGCTCGCGCCGCTCCTCGGCCTGGAGCTGGAGGCCCAGTTGCTGCCGGCCGCGCAGCAGCGGGCCGTGGTCGAGCTGTTCACCGACGCCGACCCCGAGCGCGGGGCCGGCGGACCGGCCAACACCCCGCCGTTCCTCGTCGACATCAGCGAGCAGGGGCGGCCCGCGGTCTACGCGCGCCTCGTCGGGTCGTACGAGATCATCGGCCTGGACGCCCCCGACGGCGACCGCAGCGCCCAGCTGCACGAGGCGCTGGCGCTGCTCCTGCTGCACCGCGAGGGCGTCCACCCGCGCGTGCTGGCCTCCGCGCTGTGGCCGCGCGGGGTGACGGAGGACGTGCGCGACGCGCTCCTCGATCGGCTGCGGGCCTGGCTGGGCACCGACCCCGACGGCACGCCGAGGCTCGGCACCGACGCCACCGGGCGGCTCACCCTCGCCAAGTCCGTCGTCTCCGACCTCGACGTACTGCGCTCCCTCTACTACGAGGCCACGCAGGGCCGCGGCGTCGACAGCCGCCAGGTGCGCGGCCGGCTGCTCACCGACGCGCTGGTGCTGGTGCGCGGGCCGCTGCTCGCCGACCGGCCCGAGGGCCGTTACCGCTGGCTCACCCACGAGATCATCGACGCCCAGCTCCCGCTGCTGGTCGCGGACACCGGCCTTGCGCTCTCCGAGTTCCACCTGGAGCGCAGCCGCGCGGAGAAGGCCATCGAGGCGCTGAACGCCGCGCTGCGCACCGCCCCGGCCGACGAGCGCCTGTACCACGAGCTGCTGCGCGCCACGCACACCACCGAGGACGCCGACCGCCTGCGCGCCCTCGCCGCCGACCTCATCGGCCGCAGCGGGGCACGCGGTCTGCCGCCGCGCACCGAGGCACTGCTCGACGAACTGCTGCCGACCTGGCGCGACGGCGTCGCGGCAGCGGGCTGACCCGGCGGTCGGCATGGTCCGGATGGACATCGGTATGGACCTCGACCTCCTGGTCGTCCTCGTCGCCGCGCTCTGGGGCGCGGCGACGGGCGCGCTGCTGCCCCGGGCCGCCTACCGCTTCTCCGCCCCGTCGGGGGAGACGTGGCGCGAGCGGTGTCCCCAGGAGCATCCGGTGCCCGGCTGGCTGGGGCGGGCCCGGTGCGGGCAGTGCCCGGCCGACGAGCCGTCCTACGGCCACCGCGCCGCGTCCCTCGCCCTCGTCACCGCCCTCGTCTGCGCCGCCCTCGCCGCCGCCACCGGCACCCGGCCCGAGCTGGCCGTCTGGCTGCTGCTCGCGCCGCCCGGCGTGCTGCTGGCCGTCGTCGACCTGAGGGTACGGCGGCTGCCCGACCCCCTCACCCTGCCGCTCGCCGGCGCCGCCCTCGCCCTCCTGGGCCTCACCGCGCTCGTGCCCGAGCACGCCGGGGAGTGGACGACCGCCCTGCTGGGCGCCCTCGCCCTCGGCGCCGGCTACCTCGTGCTGTTCCTCATCAACCCGGCCGGCATGGGCTTCGGCGACGTGAAGCTGGCCCTCACCGCCGGTGCCGTCCTCGGCTGGTACGACTGGCCCACGCTGATGCTGGGCACCTTCGCCGGGTTCCTGCTCGGCGCGTTCTACGGCGGCGCCCTCCTCGTCGCACGCCGCGCGGGCCGCAAGACGGCCATCCCGTTCGGGCCGTTCCTGATCGCGGGCGCGTTCCTCGGCGTCCTGGCCGGGGCCTACGCGGCCTGAGCACCGACTCCCGAAAGCCCTGGCGTACGCTGGTCGCGTCCGTCCACAACCCTTACGAACCTTGCGAAAGGGACGCCGGTGACCGAGAAGGCCGACCTTCAGCCCATCCTCGACCGCGCCGCCGCCGGTGGGCGGATCACCCCCGAAGAGGCGCTCGACCTCTACCGCGACGCCCCGCTGCACGCGCTGGGCGCCGCCGCCGACGCCGTACGCAGGCGCAGGTACGCCGGTACCGAGCACATCGCCACGTACATCATCGAGCGCAACATCAACTACACGAACGTGTGCGTCACCGCGTGCAAGTTCTGCGCCTTCTACGCGGCCCCCAAGGACACCAAGAAGGGCTGGAGCCGCGACCTCGACGACATCCTGCGCCGCTGCGCGGAGACCGTCGAGCTGGGCGGCACGCAGATCATGTTCCAGGGCGGTCACCACCCGGACTACGGCGTGGAGTACTACGAGAAGCACTTCGCGGCCATCAAGGCGGAGTTCCCGCAGCTCGTCATCCACAGCCTGGGGGCGAGCGAGGTCGAGCACATGGCGCGGATCTCGAAGGTCTCCGTGGAGGAGGCGATCCAGCGCATCCACACGGCCGGCCTCGACTCCTTCGCCGGTGCCGGTGCCGAACTGCTGCCCGCGCGCCCCCGCAAGGCCATCGCGCCGCTCAAGGAGTCCGGCGAGCGCTGGCTGGAGATCATGGAGATCGCGCACGGCCTCGGCGTGGAGTCGACGTCCACGATGCTGATGGGCACCGGCGAGACCAACGCCGAGCGCATCGAGCACCTGCGCATGATCCGGGACGTGCAGGACCGCACCGGCGGCTTCCGCGCCTTCATCCCGTACACCTACCAGCCCGAGAACAACCACCTGAAGGGCCGCACCCAGGCCACGCTCTTCGAGTACCTGCGGATGATCGCCATCGCCCGCCTGTTCATGGACAACGTCGCCCACATCCAGGGCTCCTGGCTGACCACCGGCAAGGAGGTCGGCCAGCTCTCGCTGCACTACGGCGCCGACGACCTCGGGTCGATCATGCTGGAGGAGAACGTGGTGTCGTCGGCCGGCGCCAAGCACCGCTCCAACCGGCTGGAGATCATCGACCTGATCCGCAAGGCCGGACGCGTCCCCGCGCAGCGCGCCACGACCTACGAGCACCTGGTCGTGCACGACGATCCGGCCGACGACCCCGTCGACGAGCGCGTGGTGTCCCACTTCTCGTCCACGGCCATCGAGGGCGGCACCGCCCACCCGGAACTGAAGCTGCTCGCCCCCAACTGAGGTCACCGTGTTGACGATTCACGTCGCCGAGGCCTCGCCCGAGGCGGCCGTCCTGGTCGACGGCGCGCACATCGCCGCCGTCGGCCCGTACGAGGAGCTGGCCGCCGCCCACCCGGGGGCGCGGCTGCGGCGGTGGCCCGGCATCCTGACGCCCGGACTGCTCAACCCGTACGGCCCGGAGCTGCTGGAGCAGGCGTACCACCCCGACCCGCGCGAGGCGGACCGGCTCGGCACCGAGCCGCTGTTCGGCGAGCGCGCGCGGGCCCTCCTCGGCGGCGGCCCGTCCGCGCGGGGCGCCAGCGCACGCCGCGGGGTGCAGCGCATGCTGGCGCACGGCACGGTCGCGGTCGCCGGTGAACTGCGCGGCCGCGCGGCCCTGGACGCGGTGCGCAGGGCGGGACTCGCCCTGGCGGGGCGTCCGGCCACGCTGCCCGGGCCCGCGGCGTTCTCCCCGGTGCCCCTCGTGCTGCTGCCGGGCCTCGGCGCCGGGAAACCCGCGCGGTTCGCGGTGTTCGACGTGCCCGACCGGGCCGCGCTCGTGCGGGAGGGCGCGTCGACGTGCGTGGCCACCGTCGTGGGCGGCCGTCTGGTGTACCGGCGCGCGTAGCCGACGGGGGCCGCCTGCCACAATGGCCCCGTGACCCGAGCCAGCCTGAACAAGCAGCCGCACGAAGTCGCCTCGATGTTCGACCACGTCGCGCGACGGTACGACCTGACGAACGCCGTGCTGTCGCTCGGCCAGGACCGGGCGTGGCGCAAGGAGGTCGCCGACGCCGTCGACGCCCGCCCCGCGCAGCGGGTCCTGGACCTCGCGGCCGGTACGGCGACCTCCTCGCTGCCCTTCGCCCGCACCGGCGCGTACGTCGTCCCCTGCGACTTCTCCCTCGGCATGCTCCAGGTGGGCAAGGAGCGGCACTCGTGGCTGCCGTTCACCGCGGGCGACGCGACGCGGCTGCCGTTCGCCGACGACGCCTTCGATGCCGTCACCATCTCCTTCGGGCTGCGCAACGTACAGGACACGGACGCGGCGCTGCGCGAGCTGTACCGGGTGACGCGGCCCGGCGGCCGGGTCGTCATCTGCGAGTTCTCGCACCCGACCTGGACGCCGTTCCGGACCGTCTACACCGAGTACCTGATGCGCGCCCTGCCGCCCGTCGCCCGCGCGGTGTCGTCCAACCCCGACGCGTACGTCTACCTCGCCGAGTCGATCCGCGCCTGGCCCGACCAGCCGGCGCTCGCCCGGCGGCTGGGCGAGGCGGGCTGGTCGAAGGTGGCGTGGCGGAACCTGACGGGCGGCGTGGTGGCCCTGCACCGGGGCTTCAAGGCGAGCTGAGGACCGCGCAGTAGGGCGGCGCCCCGCCGGGCGGTGTCCCGCCCGGCTCGCCCGGCTCGCCACCGGGCTCCCCCGGCTCGGCCAGCTCCCGCCGGAGTCCGCCCCGCGGCGGCGCCGGCACCCGCGGCTCGCGGATGCGCCCACCGCCCTCGCCCTCCCCGAAGTCGAACCACACGTACACCGTCGACTCCCGCGGCACCCGCGCCCCGGGCTGCGGAAACTGGCGTACGACGTGGTCGACGACGGCGAGCCGCACATCGGGCCGGTCCGACGCGTACAGGGACAGGCCCCGCGCGCGTGCCGTCTCCCGCGCGTCCACGGCCATCAGGCCGACCAGGCGCGGTACGTGGACATCGGGTTTCTCGGATACCAGGCGCACGGACGTCACCCCCAGCGGTACCCGGCAGCGTAGCTCCGCCGCACACCGCCCGGAAGCGCCAAGTGGCTTTCTGTGACACTCGATTACATTGCGTCACGATCCACTGCGTCACGCTCCGTGGAGGGGGAGGCGGTAGCAGTGGCCCTGCTTGTCGGAGCCGGGGATGGTGAAGACCTCGGCGAGCCGCATGCCCAGCCGCTCCGTGACCGCGATGGACCGGGCGTTGCGCGCGTTGACCATCGCGACCACCTCCGCCACGCCCGCCCCGCGCACCCGCTCCAGCGTCTGCCGGGCCGCCGCCGTGACGTACCCCTTGCCCCAGTGCGCCCGCCCGAGCCGCCAGCCGATCTCGATCTCGCCCTTGGGACCCCAGTCGCCCGGCCACGGCTGGGCGCCGGTGAAGCCGATGACCTGCCCGGACTCGTCCACCATGGACCACAGGCAGAAGCCGTGCTCGGCGTCGTGCCGGCGCTGGCGTGCGGTCAGCTCCTCGTAGACGGACCGTTCCGCCGCCCGGCCGCCGTGGAACTCCATGACGTCCGGGTCGGCGAAGATCCGGTGCCAGGCGACGGCGTCCTCGTCGGTGGGGACGCGCAACCGTACAACGGGCACAGCTCGGTTCACTGGGCAGCCCTTCAGCCGGGTGATCGGTGACGCTGAATAGACTGCCCATGTCCAGTGCCCGTCGGCACGCAGATTTCGAACTCTGGGGAGATCCCGCCGTGACCGAGCCCCTCTCCGACAACTCCGCCGATGTGATCGTCGTGGGCGCGGGGCCAGCCGGCTCCACGACCGCGTACCACCTGGCCAAGGCAGGGCTCGACGTCCTCCTGCTGGAGAAGACCGCCTTCCCCCGGGAGAAGGTCTGCGGCGACGGGCTGACCCCGCGCGCGGTCAAGCAGCTCGTCGCCATGGGCATCGACATCTCCGAGGAGGCCGGCTGGCTGCGCAACAAGGGCCTGCGCATCATCGGCGGCGGCTCCCGCCTCCAGCTGGACTGGCCGGATCTGGCCTCCTTCCCGGACTACGGACTCGTCCGCAAGCGCGACGACTTCGACGACCAGCTCGCCCGGCAGGCCCAGAAGGCCGGCGCCCGCCTGTACGAGCGCTGCAACGTCGGCGCCCCCGTCGTCGACGACCGCACCGGCCGCATCACCGGCGTGCACGCCAAGCTGGGCGAGGACAAGCGCGAGGTCACCTTCCACGCGCCGCTGGTCGTGGCCGCCGACGGCAACTCCACGCGGCTGTCCCTGGCGATGGGCCTGCACCGCCGCGAGGACCGCCCCATGGGCGTCGCGGTCCGCACCTACTTCACCTCGCCCCGCCACGACGACGACTACCTGGAGTCCTGGCTGGAACTGTGGGACCGCCGCGGCCCCCAGGACCGCCTGCTTCCCGGCTACGGCTGGATCTTCGGCATGGGCGACGGCACCTCCAACGTCGGCCTGGGCGTGCTGAACACCTCCGCCGCCTTCAAGGACCTCGACTGGCGCGAGATCCTCAAGGCCTGGTGCGCGTCCATGCCCGAGGACTGGGGCTACACCCCGGACAACATGACCGGCCCGATCCGCGGCGCCGCCCTGCCCATGGCCTTCAACCGCCAGCCCCACTACACCAAGGGCCTGCTCCTGGTCGGCGACGCCGGCGGCCTGGTGAACCCCTTCAACGGCGAGGGCATCGCCTACGCCATGGAGTCCGGCCAGATCGCCGCCGACGTCATCGTCCAGGCACACGCGCGGGCCACGCCGGCCCAGCGGGAGATCGCCCTCCAGCGCTACCCGCGCGTCCTGAAGGACACCTACGGCGGCTACTACACGCTGGGCCGCGCCTTCGTGAAGCTCATCGGGAACCCGAAGGTCATGCAGATCGCGGCCCAGCGCGGCCTCACCCACCCCATCCTGATGAAGTTCACCCTCAAGATGCTCGCCAACCTGACGGACCCGACGGGCGGCGACGCGATGGACCGCATCATCAACGGACTGAGCAAGGTCGCGCCCAAGGCGTGATCAGCCCTCGGGCCCCTCGTCGAGGGCGCGAGCGTTGGGGGGGGGGGGGGGGGGCCCCGGGGCCCCCCCCCCGCCCCCCCCGCGCCCCCCCCCCCCCCCGCCCCCCCCCCCGGCCCCGCCCCCGCGCGGCGCCCCCCGCG
>NZ_JBHXNW010000046.1:17006-34625 GCF_042717365.1 Streptomyces sp. NPDC058534 | reverse complement strand
CGATGGCGCCCCCTCGGGTCTCACCGCGCGCGCGGCCCGTGGTGGGGGCGCGGGGGCGGGGGCGCCCGGGGGGCGCCCCCGCCCGGGGCCCCGCTCCGCCGACTGCCGCAGCGCGGCCTTCCGCTCGCGCGCGGAGCACCGGTCCAGGTACACCTGCCCGTTCACGTGGTCGGTCTCGTGGGTGAGACAGCGGGCGAAGTAGCCGGTGCCCTCGACGAGCAGTGGCTCCCCGTCCTTGTCGAGGCCCCGCACGACCGCCCGGTCGGGCCGCGGTACGGCCATGACGGCGCCCGGCACCGACAGGCATCCCTCGCCCTCGTCGAGCAGCCGCCGGGCGGCCGGGTCGAGGGCTTCGAGGACCGGGTTCACGATGTGCCCGACATGTCGGACACCGTCGTCGTCCGGGCAGTCGTAGACGAACAGCCGCAGGCCGACCCCGACCTGATTGGCCGCCAGTCCGGCCCCTTCGGCGACGTACATCGTGCGGAACAGGTCGTCGATCAGCGCGGCCAGGTCGGGACCGAACTCGGTGACGTCCCGGCAGGGCTTGTGCAGCACCTCCTCGCCGACCTCGGTGACCCGCCGCACCGACCCGCGCCGGGCCTCGGGCGCGAGCGGCGGATACGCGGCGGCGGGCCGCCCCTGTACGAACACACTCGGCATGACGTTCTCTCCTCCGGCTCGTGGAGGGCCGACGGGAGGCCGGCCCGCGCCCGAGCATGCCAGGAGACGTGGGAGAGCCGGGAGATGCCGGGGGCGGGCGGGATACCGGGGGCAGCGGGGCGCCGGGAGGTGGCCGGGGCGCCGAAGGACGGCGGGGCGCCGGGAGGTGGCGGGAGGCCGGGAGCCGGCGGGGCGTCGAGAGGCTGCGGGCGGCAGGGGGCCCGCGGGACGCCGGGAGGTGGCGGGGCGTCGGGAGCCGGCGGCATGCCGAAGGGCCGCAGCCCCCGAGCGGCTGCGGCCCTTCGTACGGATGTGCCCGAGTGCTAGAGCACGCGGACCGCGCCACTCGGCGGGTCGTAGTCGAGCGACTTCTGGACGACGCCGGTGGAGGAGTTCTGCGCGCCGACGAACATGCCGTCGCCGACGTAGACGCCCACGTGGTACGCGCTGCCCGCGCCACCCCAGTACAGGATGTCGCCCGGCTGGAGGTTGTCGAGGCCGACCTGGGTGCCGGCGGTCGACTGCTCCTGGGAGACCCGGGGGAGGCTGACGCCGACCTGCTTGAAGGCGGCCTGCATGAGGCTGGAGCAGTCGTAGGCCGACGGGCCGGTGGCGCCGAGGACGTACGCCTTGCCGACCTGCGCCTGCGCGAAGGCGACGACCGCGGCGGCCGAACCGGTGGCGGTGGACGTGCTGGTGCCGCTGTCCGAGCCGCTGGACGTGCCGGTGTCCGCGGAGGCGCTCAGGGTGGTGCGCTCGGCGCTGCGGGCGGCGCGCTCGGCGGCCTCCTTGCGCTCGGCCTCCTCGGCCTTCTTCTTGGCCTCCGCGGCCTTCTTCTTGGCGTCGGCGAGGTCGGCCTTGGCCTGCTTGGCGGCCTTGGCGGCGGCCGCGTCACGCTCGGCCTGCAGCTCGTAGCTCGACGCCGCCTGCTGCGTGACGTCGGCGGACTGGGCGACCTGAGCGGCCAGGTCGGCCGTCAGGGTGGGCAGTTCGAGGGTCTGCGTCACCGGTTCGGCCGCGTTGGCCGACCCCGACGCACCGGCGACTGCCAGGGTGCTGAGGACGCCACCGGCAACTCCGGCCCGCATCGCGATTTTCGACGCGCTGCGGCGGGGCTTCCGGTGGCTGCGTATGTGAGCGGTGTGGGACATAGGGACAACCGGTATCAGTAGCTCCTCCATACCTTCAAGAAACGTGTGCTGCGCCACAGTTGTTCAACCGAGCCTCCGAACCCCGGGCGTGTCGCTCTTTATTGACGCCGTAACGGACATTGTGGACTGTCCGTATCAGGCCCGTGATCACGGTCTTTGATCATTACGCCCGAATTGCCCCGCGCTTACCACTGGTTGGTTCAGTTGGCCAAGCCCGGTTCTCATCCGCCTCTCATCAATGTGGCGCAGGTCACGGAACGGTTACCCCGGCGCCTGCGTCCCGGTGCGCCCGAACGCTCGTGAACGCGTGCACGTGTCCACATCGCACCCCGCCCCTCCCTCCGACGTGTGAACGCGTCCCCTATCAAGCCACCTAGCCGGGCGCCAATTTGCATGCAAGGGAAGCATCTTGATATGGAGACGCTCCATAGTAGGGCCCTCTGGCCAGCGGCGACGATCGAAAATGTCACCTCTGGTGATCAGCTGAACGCTTCTTGTGTGAAGATCACCGCTCATCCGACTTCATGATCGTTCGTCAGGTGGTGGAGATCACAAAGCTTGTGCAATACCCCGTGTCGCAGATCACAGAGCGGCGGGCATAGGATGCGAGGCAGTTGGGCTTGTGACCTGCTTCACATGTTCGCGATCTTCGCCGGGACGAGCGGGGCTCGTGGGGCTGTTGGGGCGGCTGTGAGTCCAGTGCAACCGCCAGCAGTCAGTGCCGACTGAGAGGAGCGAGGAGCGGTGAACGCGTATGCGCCCATCCTCGTACTGGGAGCCCTCGGGGCAGGCTTTGCGATCTTCTCCGTGGTCATGGCCACGCTGATCGGTCCGAAGCGGTACAACCGGGCGAAGCTCGAGGCCTACGAGTGCGGCATCGAGCCGACCCCCACGCCGGCCGGCGGCGGGCGCTTCCCCATCAAGTACTACCTGACGGCGATGCTCTTCATCATCTTCGATATCGAGATCGTCTTCCTCTACCCCTGGGCCGTCACCTTCGACGCCCTGGGGATTTTCGGGCTCGTGGAGATGCTGCTCTTCGTGCTCACCGTCTTCGTCGCGTACGCGTACGTATGGCGGCGCGGCGGCCTGGAATGGGACTGAGGGGCCTTTGACATGGGACTCGAAGAAAAACTGCCGAGCGGCTTCCTGCTGACCACCGTCGAGCAGGCCGCGGGCTGGGTGCGCAAGTCGTCCGTCTTCCCCGCCACGTTCGGCCTCGCCTGCTGTGCCATCGAGATGATGACCACCGGCGCCGGCCGCTACGACCTGGCGCGCTTCGGCATGGAGGTCTTCCGCGGATCGCCGCGGCAGGCGGACCTGATGATCGTCGCGGGCCGGGTCAGCCAGAAGATGGCGCCGGTGCTGCGGCAGGTCTACGACCAGATGCCGAACCCGAAATGGGTGATCTCCATGGGGGTCTGCGCCTCCTCGGGCGGCATGTTCAACAACTACGCCATCGTCCAGGGCGTCGACCACATCGTCCCGGTCGACATCTATCTCCCCGGCTGCCCGCCGCGGCCCGAGATGCTGTTGGACGCCATCCTCAAGCTCCACCAGAAGATCCAGAGCTCCAAGCTCGGGGTGAACGCGGAGGAAGCGGCCCGTGAGGCGGAGGAAGCGGCGCTCAAGGCCCTGCCCACGATCGAGATGAAGGGGCTGCTGCGGTGAGCGACGCCAACAACACCCCGGGTGACGCGAACGGGGTGAACCCCGAGAAGGACCTCTCCGCGGAGAACCTGCCGGGCCAGCGCGGCCAGGGCGGCGAGGAGATCCGCGTCCAGCGCGGCATGTTCGGTGCCAACAACGGCGGCGACACCTCCGGCTACGGCGGCCTGGTCCGCTCCGTCCGCCTCCCCGGACCGGCGAGCAGGCCCTACGGCGGATGGTTCGACGAGGTCGCCGACGAGCTGGAGGGCGCGCTGGAGGAGCAGGGACTGCTCCCCGGCAACGCCATCGAGAAGACGGTCGTCGACCGCGACGAGCTGACCTTCCACATCGAGCGCGAGCACCTGGTCCGCGTCGCCCGCACCCTGCGCGACGACCCGGCCCTGCGCTTCGAGCTGTGCACCGGCGTCAGCGGCGTGCACTACCCGCACGACAAGGGCCGCGAGCTGCACGCCGTCTACCACCTGCGCTCGATCACCCACAACCGGCTGATCCGCCTCGAAGTCAGCGCCCCCGACGCCGACCCGCACATTCCGTCGCTGGTCGCGGTCTATCCGACGAACGACTGGCACGAGCGGGAGACCTACGACTTCTTCGGCATCGTCTTCGACGATCACCCGGCCCTGACGCGGATCATGATGCCGGACGACTGGCAGGGCTTTCCGCAGCGCAAGGACTATCCCCTCGGCGGCATCCCCGTCGAGTACAAGGGCGCCCAGATCCCGGCTCCGGACCAGCGGAGGTCGTACTCGTGAGCACTTCACACGCCTCCCCCAGGGAGACCACGGAGGGCACCGTCTACACGGTCACCGGCGGTGACTGGGACGAGGTCGTCCAGTCCGCCGCCCGCGCCGACGACGAGCGCATCGTCGTCAACATGGGCCCGCAGCACCCGTCCACGCACGGCGTGCTCCGCCTGATCCTGGAGATCGACGGCGAGACGGTCAGCGAGGCCCGCTGCGGCATCGGCTACCTGCACACCGGCATCGAGAAGAACCTCGAGTACCGGACGTGGACGCAGGGCACCACCTTCGTGACGCGCATGGACTACCTGACGCCGTTCTTCAACGAGACGGCGTACTGCCTGGGCGTCGAGAAGCTCCTCGGCATCGAGGACCAGATCCCGGACCGGGCCACGATCATCCGCGTCCTGCTGATGGAGCTGAACCGGCTCTCCTCACACCTGGTGTGCATCGCCACCGGCGGCATGGAGCTGGGCGCCACCACGATCATGATCTACGGCTTCCGCGATCGTGAACTGATTCTCGACGTCTTCGAGCTGATCACCGGCCTCCGGATGAACCACGCGTACATCCGCCCCGGCGGGCTCGCCCAGGACCTGCCGCCCGGCGCGGTGGACCAGATGCGCGAGCTCGTGAAGAAGATGAAGAAGAACCTCCCGGAGTACGACAAGCTCGCCACCGGGAACCCCATCTTCAAGGGCCGCATGCAGGACGTCGGCTACCTCGACCTGGCCGGCTGCATGGCCCTCGGCGCCACCGGCCCGGTGCTCAGGTCCACCGGCCTGCCGCACGACCTGCGCAAGACCCAGCCCTACTGCGGCTACGAGACGTACGACTTCGACGTCCCGACCGCCGACACCTGCGACTCCTACGGCCGCTTCCTGATCCGGCTGGAGGAGATGCGCCAGTCGCTCAGGATCGTCGAGCAGTGCCTGGACCGGCTGGAGCCCGGACCGGTCATGGTCGCCGACAAGAAGATCGCCTGGCCCGCGCAGCTCGCCCTGGGACCGGACGGACTCGGTAATTCCCTCGACCACATCAAGAAGATCATGGGCACCTCCATGGAGGCCCTGATCCACCACTTCAAGCTGGTCACCGAGGGCTTCCGGGTGCCGCCGGGACAGGCGTACACGGCGGTCGAGTCGCCCAAGGGCGAGCTCGGGGTGCACGTCGTCTCCGACGGCGGCACCCGCCCCTTCCGGGTCCACTTCCGCGACCCGTCCTTCACCAACCTTCAGGCCATGGCGGCGATGTGCGAGGGCGGCCAGGTCGCCGACGTCATCGTCGCGGTGGCCTCCATCGACCCCGTGATGGGAGGCGTCGACCGGTGACCACCTCTTCTTCGGAGCGGGGCGTCAGCCTGGGCATGCCGGAACTGCCCGCGCCCGCCTACCCGGACGACGTCCGGGCCCGGCTGGAGACCGACGCGCGCGAGGTCATCGCCCGCTACCCGGACTCCCGGTCCGCCCTCCTGCCGCTGCTGCACCTCGTTCAGGCGGAGGAGGGGCATGTCACGCGCACCGGGATGCGGTTCTGCGCGGACATGCTGGGCCTCACCACCGCCGAGGTCACCGCGGTCGCCACCTTCTACTCCATGTACCGGCGCCGGCCGAGCGGCGACTACCAGGTCGGCGTCTGCACCAACACGCTGTGCGCGGTCATGGGTGGCGACGCCATCTTCGAGTCCCTCCAGGAGCACCTGGGCGTCGGCAACGGCGAGACCACCGAGGACGGCGCGGTCACCCTGGAGCACATCGAGTGCAACGCGGCCTGCGACTTCGCGCCGGTCGTGATGGTCAACTGGGAGTTCTTCGACAACCAGACCCCGGCGAGCGCCCGTGGCCTCGTCGACGACCTGCGCGCGGGACGGCCGGTGACGCCCACGCGCGGTGCGCCGCTGTGCACCTTCAAGGAGACCGCCCGGATCCTGGCGGGCTTCCCCGACGAGCGGGACGGCGCCGTCGCGGCCGGCGGCAGCGCGGGTCCCGCCTCCCTGGCCGGCCTGAAGCTGGCCAAGGGCGAGACGACCGCCGCGCGCGTGGTGCACCCACGGGACGGCGGACCGCACGACGCCGCGCCGGACCGGGACGTGCACGAGCCGTCACCGACGGAACACCTCAGCTCGCACGACGCGCCGCAGGACACGTCTGCGTCCGACCCGGCCAACCCGGCAGGGCCTACCGCCGAGGAGGGGGAGTGATGACCGTGGCAGCCGAGATCAAGGGCAGCAGCCCGGAGAAGCTGCTCGCACCCGTGCTGTCGGCCTTCTGGGACGAGGACGAGTCCTGGACTCTGGACGTCTACCGGAGGCACGAGGGGTACGAGGGGCTCCGCAAGGCGCTGGCGATGGCGCCGGACGACCTGATCGCGTACGTCAAGGAGTCCGGTCTGCGTGGACGCGGCGGCGCCGGTTTCCCGACGGGGATGAAGTGGCAGTTCATTCCCCAGGGTGACGGCAAGCCTCACTATCTAGTTGTCAACGCCGACGAATCGGAGCCGGGGACCTGCAAGGACATCCCGCTCCTCTTCGCGAACCCGCACAGCCTCATCGAGGGCATGGTCATCGCGTGCTACGCCATCAGGTCGTCGCACGCCTTCATCTACCTGCGTGGCGAAGTCGTACCGGTACTGCGGCGGTTGCACGAGGCCGTGCGTGAGGCCCACGCGGCCGGCTTCCTCGGCGAGAACATCCTGGGCAGCGGACTCGACCTGGAACTCACCGTGCACGCGGGCGCGGGCGCGTACATCTGCGGTGAGGAGACCGCACTGCTCGACTCGCTCGAAGGCCGCCGGGGTCAACCGCGGCTCCGTCCCCCCTTCCCTGCCGTCGCGGGCCTCTACGCGTGCCCGACTGTGGTGAATAACGTCGAGTCGATCGCTTCCGTTCCCGCGATCCTCAACAAGGGCAAGGAGTGGTTCAGGTCGATGGGCAGCGAGAAGTCCCCGGGCTTCACGCTGTACTCGCTCAGCGGCCACGTGGCGGGTCCCGGCCAGTACGAGGCCCCGCTCGGCATCACGCTGCGCCAGCTCCTCGACATGAGCGGCGGCATGCGGCCCGGCCACCGGCTGAAGTTCTGGACACCGGGCGGCTCCTCGACGCCGATGTTCACCGACGAGCACCTCGACGTCCCCCTCGACTACGAGGGAGTGGGCGCCGCGGGTTCCATGCTCGGCACCAAGGCGCTCCAGTGCTTCGACGAGACGACCTGCGTCGTGCGCGCCGTCACCCGCTGGACCGAGTTCTACGCCCACGAGTCCTGCGGCAAGTGCACACCCTGCCGTGAGGGCACTTACTGGCTCGTGCAGTTGCTGCGCGACATCGAGGCCGGCAAGGGCGTGATGTCCGACCTCGACAAGCTGAACGACATCGCCGACAACATCAACGGCAAGTCGTTCTGCGCCCTCGGCGACGGCGCCGCCTCGCCGATCTTCTCCTCGCTCAAGTACTTCCGCGAGGAGTACGAGCAGCACATCACGGGCCGCGGCTGCCCCTTCGACCCGGCCAAGTCGACGGCCTGGGCCGACCACCGTACGGAGGTGAACGCATGACCGTGACCACCAGCGCTCCCTCCGGCGGAGGAGAGGCTGCGGTCCCGCCCGAGGACCTCGTGTCGCTCACGATCGACGGCCTCGAGATCAGCGTGCCCAAGGGCACCCTGGTCATCCGGGCCGCCGAACAGCTCGGCATCGAGATCCCGCGGTTCTGCGACCACCCCCTCCTCGACCCGGCCGGCGCCTGCCGCCAGTGCATCGTCGAGGTCGAGGGCCAGCGCAAGCCCATGGCGTCCTGCACCATCACCTGCACCGACGGCATGGTGGTCAAGACCCAGCTCACCTCGCCCGTCGCCGAGAAGGCCCAGTACGGGGTGATGGAGCTGCTGCTCATCAACCACCCGCTGGACTGCCCGGTCTGCGACAAGGGCGGCGAGTGCCCGCTCCAGAACCAGGCGATGTCGCACGGCCAGTCCGAGTCCCGCTTCGAGGGCAGGAAGCGGACGTACGAGAAGCCCGTGGCCATCTCCACGCAGGTGCTGCTCGACCGTGAGCGCTGCGTGCTGTGCGCCCGTTGCACCCGGTTCTCCAACCAGATCGCCGGCGACCCGATGATCGAGCTGATCGAGCGGGGCGCGCTCCAGCAGGTCGGCACCGGCGAGGGCGACCCCTTCGAGTCGTACTTCTCCGGCAACACCATCCAGATCTGCCCGGTCGGCGCGCTCACCTCGGCGGCCTACCGGTTCCGCTCCCGCCCCTTCGACCTGATCTCCTCGCCGTCGGTCTGCGAGCACTGCTCCGGCGGCTGCGCGACCCGCACCGACCACCGGCGCGGCAAGGTCATGCGGCGCCTCGCGGCCAACGAGCCCGAGGTCAACGAGGAGTGGATCTGCGACAAGGGGCGCTTCGGGTTCCGGTACGCGCAGCAGCGCGACCGGCTGACCACACCCCTGGTGCGCAACGCGGAGGGCGACCTGGAGCCGGCCTCGTGGCCGGAGGCCCTGCAGATCGCCGCGCAGGGGCTGCTCGCCTCCAAGGGCCGCACCGGCGTGCTGACCGGCGGCCGGCTCACCGTCGAGGACGCCTACACGTACAGCAAGTTCACGCGCGTGGCGCTCGACACCAACGACATCGACTTCCGCGCGCGCGTGCACAGCGCCGAGGAGGCCGACTTCCTGGCCGCCCGGATCGCCGGACGCGGCCGCGACCTCGACGGTACGGGCGTCACCTACACCGCGCTGGAGAAGGCGCCCGCCGTCCTGCTGGTCGGGTTCGAGGCCGAGGAGGAGGCGCCCGGCGTCTTCCTGCGGCTGCGCAAGGCCTGGCGGGGGCACGGGCAGCGGGTCTTCGCGCTGGCGACCCACGCCACCCGGGGCCTGGAGAAGGCCGGCGGCACGCTCCTTCCCGCCGCTCCCGGCACCGAGACCGAGTGGCTGGACGCCCTCGCGAGCGGTGTCGGACTGGAGGACGGCGGCGGCCAGGCGGCCGAGGCGCTGCGCGCCGAGGGTGCCGTGATCGTCGTCGGCGAGCGGCTGGCCTCCGTGGCCGGGGGCCTGACCTCCGCCGTACGGACGGCCGCCGCGACCGGCGCCCGGCTGGTGTGGATCCCGCGCCGGGCCGGGGAGCGCGGCGCGATCGAGGCGGGTGCGCTGCCGTCGCTGCTGCCCGGCGGCCGCCCGGCGACCGACCCGCGCGCACGTGAGGAGGTCGCCTCGGTCTGGGGCCTGGCCGACCTCCCGCACCGCTACGGCCGCGACACCGGCGAGATCGTCGAGGCCGCGGCCCGGGGCGAACTCCAGGCGCTGCTGGTGGCGGGCGTGGAGGTCGCCGACCTGCCCGACCCGGCACGCGCGCGTGCGGCGCTCGACGAGGCCGGTTTCGTGGTGTCGCTGGAGCTGCGGCCCAGCGAGGTCACCGAACGCGCCGACGTGGTCCTGCCCGTCGCCGCGGTCGCCGAGAAGCCCGGGACCTTCCTCAACTGGGAGGGCCGGGTGCGCTTCTTCGAGGCCGCGCTCAAGCCCGACCAGATGACCCGCCGCCTGGCGCCCACCGACGGCCGCGTCCTGCAGATGCTGGCCGACGCCATGGACGTACACCTCGGCCTGCCGGATCTGCGCACCACGCGCGCGGAGATCGACCGGCTCGGCGCCTGGGACGGGCCGTCGGCAGGCGAGCCGCTGCAGACCGCGAGCGCGCTGCCGCGCCCGGCCGCCGGTGAGGCCGTACTGGCCGGGCACCGGCTGCTGCTCGACCAGGGCCTGCTCCAGGTGGGCGACGAGGCGCTGGCCGGTACCCGGCACGCCGCGCACGCGCGCGTGTCGGCCGCCACGGCCGCGGAGGCCGGCGTCAAGGACGGCGACCTGCTGGCCGTGACCGGACCCGCCGGGGCCGTCGCCCTCCCGCTCCAGGTCACCGAGATGCCCGACCGGGTGGTCTGGCTCCCGCTGAACTCGGCCGGCACGGGCGTCGCCTCCGACGCCGGGGCGCTGCCCGGGTCCCTCGTCCGCATCGGTCCGGCGACGCCCGCCGGCGAGGCCCCCAAGGAGGTGGAGGCATGAGCCCGTACCTCGCCGCTGAAGACCTCTCGATGTTCGGCACCGACCCCTGGTGGCTGGTCGTCATCAAGGCGGTGTTCTGCTTCGCCTTCCTGATGGTGACCGTGCTGTTCTCCATCGTGTGGGAGCGCAAGGTCGTCGCCTGGATGCAGCTGCGCATCGGCCCGAACCGGCACGGCCCCTGGGGCATGCTCCAGTCGCTCGCCGACGGCATCAAGCTGATGCTCAAGGAAGACCTGATCGTCAAGCGCGCCGACAAGGCGGTGTACGTCCTCGCGCCCATCGTCGCGGCCATCCCGGCCTTCATGGCGATCGCCGTGATCCCCTTCGGCCCGGCCGGCAACGAGATCTCGATCTTCGGTCACCGCACCGCGATGCAGCTCACCGACCTGCCGATCGCCATGCTGTTCATCCTGGCGGTCGCCTCGGTCGGCATCTACGGCATCGTGCTGGCGGGCTGGAGCTCCGGATCGACGTACCCGCTCCTCGGCGGGCTGCGGTCCTGCGCGCAGATGATCTCCTACGAGATCGCGATGGGCGCCGCGTTCGCCTCGGTCTTCCTCTACTCCGGATCGATGTCCACGTCGGAGATCGTCGCGCAGCAGGACGACCGCTGGTACATCGTGCTGCTGCCGGTCTCCTTCATCCTCTACGTCGTCACGATGATCGGCGAGACCAACCGCGCCCCCTTCGACATGCCGGAGTCCGAGGGCGACCTGGTGGGCGGCTTCAACACCGAGTACTCGTCGATCAAGTTCGCGATGTTCATGCTCGCCGAGTACGTGAACATGGTGACCGTCTCGGCGGTCGCCACCACGCTGTTCCTCGGCGGCTGGCGGGCGCCGTGGCCGGTCAGCACCTTCTGGGAGGGCGCCAACCACGGCTGGTGGCCGCTGCTCTGGTTCGTGGTCAAGGTCCAGTTGCTGCTGTTCTTCTTCATCTGGCTGCGCGGCACGCTCCCGCGCGTCCGCTACGACCAGCTGATGAAGCTCGGCTGGAAGGTCCTCATCCCGGTCTCCCTGGTCTGGCTGATGCTGGTCGCGACCGTGCGGGCCCTGCGGAACGAGAACTACGACTTCGCCGACATCGCCCTCTACATCGGCGGCGGCGTCCTGGCCCTGCTGCTGTTGTCCTTCGTCGTGGACATCTTCCGCGAGAAGGGCAAGCGGGCCGAGGCGCCCCCCGAGGAGCCCGCCGCCTTCGACCCGATGGCCGGCGGATTCCCCGTACCGCCGATGCCCGGACAGGAGTTGCCGCCGGTGCCACGACGCCGCCCGCGCCGGGAGCGGGAGCTGATTGTCAGTGGTGGGCCCGATACTCAGAGTGACGGACCTGCGGGCGGATCTACGGATGGAAAGGAGGCGTCCGATGGCTGAGGAACCCAAGGAGACCAACCCCGGTTTCCAGAACCCCGTGGCCGGCTTCGGCGTGACCTTCAAGGCCATGTTCAAGAAGCGGCTGACCGAGCAGTACCCGGAGCAGCAGAAGACCACCGCTCCGCGCTTCCACGGACGGCACCAGCTCAACCGCCATCCGGACGGCCTGGAGAAGTGCGTCGGGTGCGAACTGTGCGCCTGGGCCTGCCCCGCGGACGCCATCTACGTGGAGGGCGCGGACAACACCGACGAGGAGCGCTACTCGCCGGGCGAGCGGTACGGCCGCGTCTACCAGATCAACTACGCCCGCTGCATCCTGTGCGGCCTGTGCATCGAGGCGTGCCCCACGCGCGCGCTGACGATGACCAACGAGTTCGAACTGGCCGACTCCAGCCGCGCCAACCTCATCTTCACCAAGGACCAGCTGCTGGCCGGCCTGGAGGAGGGCATGGTCGACTCGCCCCACGCCATCTACCCGGGCACGGACGAGCAGGACTACTACCGGGGCCTGGTGACCGAGGCGGCCCCCGGCACCGAGCAGCAGGTCGCGCACTCCGAGGGCGAGGTGGTCCAGGAGGCCGACTCGACCTTCGGCGGGACCGAACCGGCGTCGGAGAAGGTGATCCGCCGATGAGCGCGCAGCTCGCCGCCGCAGCGACTCTCTCCGCCGGCACCTCCACCGGAGAGGCCGTCCAGTTCTGGATCCTCGGCACGGTCGCGGTGATCGGCGCCCTGTGCACCGTCTTCATGAGGAAGGCCGTGCACAGCGCGCTCTGCCTCGCCGGGACCATGATCGTCCTGGCGGTGTTCTACCTCGCCAACGGCGCCTACTTCCTCGGCATCGTGCAGATCGTCGTCTACACCGGCGCGGTCATGATGCTGTTCCTGTTCGTGGTGATGCTCGTCGGCGTCACCGCGGCGGACTCCCTGAAGGAGACCATCAAGGGCCAGCGCTGGCTGGCCCTCGTGTCCGGGCTCGGCTTCGGCATCCTGCTGGTCGCCGGCATCGGCAACGCATCCGTCTCGGAGTTCACCGGCCTCGCCCAGGCGAACGCGAACGGGAACGTGGAGGGCATCGCGTCCCTCATCTTCACCAAGTACGTCTTCGCCTTCGAGATCACCGGCGCGCTGCTCATCACCGCCGCCGTCGGCGCCATGGTGCTCACCCACCGGGAGCGCACCGAACGCGCGGCGACCCAGCGTGAACTGGCCGAGCGGCGCGTCCGCGAGGGCAAGCACCTGCCGCCGCTCCCGGCGCCCGGCGTGTACGCCCGGCACAACGCGGTCGACATCGCGGGCCTGCTGCCCGACGGCACCCCGTCCGAGCTGACCGTCAGCAAGACGTTGCGCGAGCGGGGCCAGATCCGCGACGTGTCGACGCAGGCGCTGGGCGACCTGAAGGCCCTGGAGCAGCGGGCCGAGGAGCGCCTGAGGCGCGGCGCGGCCGGGCCGGACAACTCCGAGCGGTCCGAGGAGGCGTCGAAGTGAATCCCGTCAACTACCTGTATCTCGCGGCCCTGTTGTTCACGATCGGCGCCACCGGCGTACTGATCCGGCGCAACGCGATCGTGGTCTTCATGTGCATCGAGCTGATGCTCAACGCCTGCAACCTCGCGTTCGTCGCCTTCTCCCGCATGCACGGCAACCTCGACGGCCAGATCATCGCCTTCTTCACGATGGTCGTCGCCGCCGCGGAGGTCGTGGTCGGGCTCGCGATCATCGTGTCCCTGTTCCGTTCCCGCCACTCGGCCTCGGTCGACGACGCCAGCCTGATGAAGCTGTGAGGGGCTGAAGTGGAGAACCTGATTGCGCTGCTGGTCGCGGCGCCCTTGCTCGGAGCTGCGGTTCTGCTGTGCGGCGGACGCCGGCTCGACGCCGTCGGCCACTGGATCGGCACCCTGCTGGCGGCCGCGTCCTTCGTGATCGGCGTCGTCCTCTTCGCCGACATGCTCGGCAGCGGCGCCGAGGACCGCACCCTGACGCAGCACCTGTTCAGCTGGATCCCGGTGGAGGGCTTCCAGGCCGACGTCGCCTTCCGGCTCGACCAGCTGTCGATGACGTTCGTCCTGCTGATCACCGGCGTCGGCTCGCTGATCCACCTGTACTCGGTCGCGTACATGGAGCACGACGAGCGCCGCCGCCGCTTCTTCGGCTATCTGAACCTGTTCCTCGCGGCGATGCTGCTGCTCGTCCTCGCCGACAACTACCTGCTGCTGTACGTCGGCTGGGAGGGCGTCGGACTCGCCTCCTACCTGCTGATCGGCTTCTGGCAGCACAAGCCCAGCGCCGCCACCGCCGCGAAGAAGGCCTTCCTGGTCAACCGCGTCGGCGACATGGGCCTGTCCATCGCGATCATGCTGATGTTCCTGTGGTTCGGCACCTTCGCCTTCGGGCCGGTGCTCGGCGGCGAGGGGGAGGCCGGGCTCGCGGGCTCGGCCGACGAGGGCAAGCTCACCGCGATCGCCCTGATGCTGCTGCTCGCCGCCTGCGGCAAGTCCGCCCAGGTACCGCTCCAGTCCTGGCTCGGGGACGCGATGGAGGGCCCGACCCCGGTCTCGGCCCTCATCCACGCCGCGACCATGGTGACCGCGGGCGTCTACCTGATCGTCCGCTCCGGCGCGATCTTCAACGGCGCGCCCGACGCCCAGCTGGTGGTCGCCATCGTGGGCGCGGTCACGCTGCTCTTCGGTGCGATCGTCGGTTGTGCCAAGGACGACATCAAGAAGGCGCTGGCCGGTTCCACCATGTCGCAGATCGGCTACATGGTGCTGGCGGCCGGGCTCGGCCCCATCGGCTACGTCTTCGCGATCATGCACCTGGTGACGCACGGCTTCTTCAAGGCCGGGCTGTTCCTCGGCGCGGGTTCCGTCATGCACGGCATGAACGACGAGGTCGACATGCGCCGCTACGGCGGACTGCGCAAGTACATGCCGGTCACCTTCGTCACCTTCGGCCTGGGCTATCTCGCCATCATCGGTTTCCCGGGCCTGTCCGGCTTCTTCTCCAAGGACAAGATCATCGAGTCGGCGTTCGCCAAGGGCGGCACCGAGGGCTGGATCCTCGGCGGCGTGGCCCTGCTGGGCGCGGCCATCACTGCGTACTACATGACGCGCGTGATGCTGATGACGTTCTTCGGCGAGGAGCGCTGGCGCAAGGCCCCGACGCCGTCGCCCGCGTCGCCCGACGTGGAGCCCGCGGCTCAGACACGCGGCGAGTACACGCCTCCCCACCCGCACGAGTCGCCGAAGACCATGACGATCCCGATGATCGTGCTGGCCGTCGGCTCGGTGTTCGGCGGCGCGTTCTTCAGCATCGGCGACCGGTTCGTGCAGTGGCTGGAGCCCATCACCGGGCACGACCACGGACACGCGCCGATCAGCGCCCTGACGGTCACCGTCTCCACGGTGGCCGTGATGGTGATCGGTGTCGCGGCCGCCTGGGCGCAGTACGGGCGCCGTCCGGTCCCGGCCGTCGCCCCGCGCGGGTCGCTGCTCACCCGGGCCGCCCGGCGCGACCTGCTCCAGGACGACTTCAACCACGTCGTCCTGGTCCGCGGCGGCGAGCACCTCACGCGCTCCCTGGTCTACGTCGACCACACCCTGGTCGACGGGGTCGTCAACGGCACGGCGGCCTCGGTCGGCGGCCTGTCCGGGCGGATGCGCAAGCTGCAGAACGGGTTCGCGCGCAGTTACGCGGTCTCGATGTTCGGCGGTGCGGCGGTCCTCGTCGCCGCGACCCTGCTGATGAGGGCGGTCTGATACCGATGTCCTTTCCCCTGCTGACAGTCACGGCGGCCCTCCCGGCCGTCGGGGCGATCGCCACGGCCGCCGTGCCGGCCGCGAAACGCACCGCGGCCAAGTGGCTGGCGCTGCTGGTCTCGCTGGCCACGCTCGCGCTGGCGATCGCGGTCCTGGTCCGCTTCGACCCCGACGGCGACCGCTACCAGCTCACCGAGTCGCACTCCTGGATCGCGGAGTTCGGCGTCCGGTACGAACTGGGCGTGGACGGCATCGCGGTGGCGCTGATCGCGCTGACCGCGCTGCTGATCCCGTTCATCATCCTCGCGGGCTGGCACGACGCCGACCCGCTGGAGAGCGGCAGTAAGCAGTGGCGGCCGACTCAGGGCTACTTCGCCCTCATTCTCGCCGTCGAGGCGATGGTGATCATCTCCTTCGAGGCCACCGACGTCTTCCTCTTCTACATCTTCTTCGAAGCCATGCTGATCCCGATGTACTTCCTCATCGGCGGCTTCGGGGACCGGGCCCACGGCTCGTATCGATCTGCCGCTACCGCGGCGGAGGGCGAGAAGACGGCGGCGACGCAGCGGTCGTACGCCGCGGTGAAGTTCCTCCTCTACAACCTGGCCGGCGGTCTGATCATGCTGGCCGCGGTGATCGGGCTGTACGTGGTCGCCGGGAACTTCTCGCTCACGGAGATCGCCCAGGCGCGGGCCAGCGGCGAACTGGACATGGCGACCAGCACCGAGCGGTGGCTGTTCCTCGGCTTCTTCTTCGCCTTCGCGGTGAAGGCGCCGCTGTGGCCGCTGCACACCTGGCTGCCCAACGCCATGCAGGAGTCGACCGCCCCGGTCGCCGTGCTCATCACGGCGGTCGTCGACAAGGTCGGCACCTTCGCGATGCTCCGCTTCTGCCTCCAGCTCTTCCCGGAGGCGAGCAAGTGGGCGACGCCGGTCATCCTGGTCCTGGCGGTCGTCAGCATCATCTACGGCGCGCTGCTCGCGGTCGGCCAGCGCGACATCAAGCGGCTGATCGCGTACGCGTCGATCTCGCACTTCGGCTTCATCATCATGGGCATCTTCGCGATGACCAGCCAGGGCCAGTCCGGCGCGACGCTGTACATGGTCAACCACGGCATCTCGACCGCGGTGCTGATGCTGATCGCCGGCTTCCTGATCTCGCGGCGCGGCTCGCGGCTCATCGCCGATTACGGCGGAGTGCAGAAGGTGGCCCCGGTGCTCGCCGGCACCTTCCTGATCGGCGGCCTGGCGACCCTCTCCCTGCCGGGCCTCGCGCCCTTCATCAGTGAGTTCCTGGTCCTGGTCGGCACGTTCACGCGGTACCCCGTGATCGGCATCATCGCCACCTTCGGCATCGTCCTCGCCGCGCTCTACACCCTCGTCCTCTACCAGCGGACGATGACGGGCCCGGTGAAGCCGGAGGTCTCCGCGATGCCCGACCTGCGGGTGCGTGAGCTGGTCGTCGTGGCGCCACTGGTGGCGCTGCTGATCTTCCTGGGCGTCTTCCCGAAGCCCCTCACGGACATCGTCAACCCCGCGGTGGAGCAGACCATGTCCGACGTACACAAGAAGGACCCCCAGCCTGAGGTGGAGGCGGCCAAGTGAGCGCAACAGCCGTCCACAGCCTGTGGACAACGGCGGCGACGGCGGCCGACCCGATCGCCAAGATCGACGCGCCGAAGATCGAGTACGGGCAACTGGCGCCCACCCTCGTCATCGTCGGCGCGGCGATCATCGGAATCCTGGTCGAGGCCTTCGTGCCGCGCAGGGCCCGCTACTACGTGCAGATGTTCGTATCGGTCGTCGCGCTGGTCGCCGCCTTCGCCGCGGTCGTCGCCCTCGCGGCGGGCGGATACGGCACGACCAAGGCGGGCATCGCGGCGATGGGCGCCATCGCCGTCGACGGACCCGCCCTCTTCCTGCAGGGCACGATCCTGCTGGTGGCGCTGGTCGGCCTGTTCACCTTCGCCGAGCGGCGGCTCGACCCGGAGGCGCACGGCAACCGCGTCGACTCCTTCGCCGCGCAGGCCGCCGCCGTACCGGGCAGCGAGAGCGAGCAGAAGGCGGTCAAGGCGGGCTTCACCACCACGGAGGTGTTCCCGCTCCTGCTCTTCGCGGTCGCCGGCATGCTGGTCTTCCCGGCCGCCAACGACCTGCTGACGCTCTTCGTGGCCCTGGAGGTCTTCTCCCTCCCGCTGTATCTGCTGTGCGCGC
>NZ_JBHXNW010000046.1:0-16906 GCF_042717365.1 Streptomyces sp. NPDC058534 | reverse complement strand
CGCCGGCATGCTGGTCTTCCCGGCCGCCAACGACCTGCTGACGCTCTTCGTGGCCCTGGAGGTCTTCTCCCTCCCGCTGTATCTGCTGTGCGCGCTGGCCCGCCGCAAGCGGCTCATGTCGCAGGAGGCGGCGGTCAAGTACTTCCTGCTCGGCGCGTTCGCCTCCGCGTTCACCCTGTTCGGCATCGCCCTGCTCTACGGCTACGCGGGCTCCATGTCGTACGGCACGATCGCCCAGGTCGTCGACGGCACCGTGCAGAACGTCACCCCGGCGCTCGCCGACACCATGGGCAACGACGCGCTGCTGCTCGTCGGCTCCGCGCTGATCGTCATGGGCCTGCTGTTCAAGGTGGGCGCGGTGCCGTTCCACATGTGGACGCCGGACGTGTACCAGGGCGCGCCGACGCCGGTGACCGGCTTCATGGCGGCGGCGACCAAGGTGGCCGCCTTCGGCGCGCTGCTGCGCATCCTCTACGTCGTCCTGCCCGGCCTGCGCTGGGACTGGCGGCCGGTGATGTGGGCCGTGGCGATCGTCACCATGCTGGCCGGTGCCATCGTCGCGATCACCCAGACCGACATCAAGCGGCTGCTGGCGTACTCGTCGATCGCGCACGCGGGGTTCATCCTCGCCGGTGTCATCGCGACCACGCCGGACGGCATCTCGTCCGTTCTCTTCTACCTGGCGGCGTACTCCTTCGTCACGATCGGCGCCTTCGCCGTGGTGACGCTGGTGCGCGACGCGGGCGGCGAGGCGACGCACCTGTCCAAGTGGGCCGGGCTCGGCCGCAGGTCACCGCTGGTGGCGGCGGTGTTCGCGATCTTCCTGCTGGCCTTCGCGGGCATCCCGCTGACCTCCGGGTTCTCCGGCAAGTTCGCCGTGTTCAAGGCGGCGGCGGAGGGCGGCGCGGCCCCGCTGGTGGTGGTCGGCGTGATCTCCTCGGCGATCGCGGCGTTCTTCTACATCCGCGTGATCGTCCTGATGTTCTTCAGCGAGCCGCGCCCCGAGGGGCCGACGGTGGCGGTCCCGTCACCCCTGACGATGACGGCGATCGGCGTCGGAGTCGCGGTCACGGTGGTGCTCGGCGTGGCGCCGCAGTACTTCCTGGACCTTGCCGGTCAGGCGGGGGTGTTCGTGCGCTGACGCTGCGCGGGCTGATACGGAGGCGGGGGGGGGGGGGGGGGGCGGGGGGGGGGGGGGGGGGCCCCCCCGCCGTCGCGTGTGCGGGGCTACTCGCCGCCGCGGCGTGCCTTGATGGCGGTGAGGTCCAGGTCCATCGGGAACGGGGCGCTCAGCTTCATGCGCTCACGGAAGATGCCCACACTGGTGTAGGCGCCGGTCGCGGGCTCCAGCTCGAAGGCGTGGACGACGGCGAGGCCCTTCTCGTTCTCGACGCGCCAGTAGTGGGGGATGCCGACCCGGGCGGATTTCAGGGGCTTGGTCTCGCGGTCGCGGGAGGCGGAGTCCGGCGAGACGACTTCCACGGCCAGCACAACGGCTGTCGCTGGGACGCGGGTCTGGTCGGGACTTGTCAGCGCTTCTTCCTGTAGCACCAGTACATCCGGCTCCAGCCTGTTCTGCCGGTCTACGTCGACGGTGAATCTGCACCGAACATCGAGCCCCTGCGTCGCAGCTACGGAGAGCTGCCGACCGAAGAAGGACGTTGCCCGCTCGTGAAAGATCGATTGCGGGCAGGGGAAGACAAGCCCGGCATCGATCAGCTGCGTATGCGGGGGAAGGTTGGGGAGGCGGTCCAGATCGTCAGCTTCCCAGCCCCCATCGGGAGGGACCGGCCAATCAGGCGGCGGGGCCTCGGATGCCACACTCATTGATGCCCATCGGTAGGGAGCCTTGTTGTCGCTTCAGGCTATCGAATGGTTACGTTCGGCGACGGGTGAAGCCTGTGGATAACTCCGGGGATGTCGGCGCGGGCCCCTATCGTTGAGGCAGTGGTCGGGGCAGGGGCCGATCAGACAGGCAGGACGGACGAGGCAGGACGTACGGGGGACGGGACGATGGGCGGGACGGGTGTGATCGGCGAGATGACAGAGGCGGCAGAGGCCAGGCGTATGGACGGCGAGGGCAGTGAGACGCTGGCCACGTTGCACCGGGTCTTCGGGTACGAGGTCTTCCGTGGCGAGCAGGAAGAGGTCGTCGACCACGTGGTCGCGGGCGGCGACGCCGTCGTGCTCATGCCGACCGGCGCCGGAAAGTCGCTGTGCTACCAGATTCCGGCCCTGGTCAGGCCCGGCACCGGCGTCGTGGTCTCGCCGCTCATCGCGCTGATGCAGGACCAGGTGGACGCGCTGCGGGCGCTCGGTGTGCGGGCCGGCTTCATGAACTCCACGCAGGACTTCGACGAGCGGCGCCTGGTGGAGGCCGAGTTCCTCGCGGGCGAGCTGGACCTGCTCTACCTGGCGCCCGAGCGGCTGCGCCTGGAGGGCACCCTCGGCCTGCTCTCCCGCGGCAAGATCTCGCTGTTCGCCATCGACGAGGCCCACTGCGTCTCGCAGTGGGGCCACGACTTCCGGCCCGACTACCTCGCCCTGTCGCTGCTCGGCGAGCGCTGGCCGGACGTCCCCCGGCTCGCGCTCACGGCGACGGCCACGCACGCGACCCACCGCGAGCTCACCGAGCGGCTGAACATGCCGACGGCGCGGCACTTCGTGGCCAGCTTCGACCGGCCCAACATCCAGTACCGGGTCGTGCCGAAGACGGACCCCAAGAAGCAGCTGCTGAGCTTCCTGCGCGAGGAGCACCCGGGCGACGCGGGCATCGTGTACTGCCTCTCGCGCAACTCGGTCGAGAAGACCGCCGAGTTCCTGTCCCGCAACGGCGTGGAGGCGGTGCCGTACCACGCCGGTCTGGACGCGGGCACCCGCGCGGCGCACCAGTCCCGGTTCCTGCGGGAGGAGGGCCTGGTGGTCGTGGCCACCATCGCCTTCGGGATGGGCATCGACAAGCCGGACGTGCGGTTCGTCGCCCACCTGGACCTGCCCAAGTCCGTCGAGGGCTACTACCAGGAGACCGGCCGCGCCGGCCGCGACGGACAGCCGTCGACCGCGTGGATGGCGTACGGACTCAACGACGTCATACAGCAGCGCAAGCTGATCCAGTCCGGCGAGGGCGACGAGGCCTTCCGCCGCCGCGCCCAGTCCCATCTGGACTCCATGCTCGCGCTGTGCGAGACCGTCCGGTGCCGCCGCGGCCAGCTCCTCGCCTACTTCGGCCAGGACCCGGACGCGTCCGGCTGCGGCAACTGCGACACCTGCCTCACCCCTCCGGAGACCTGGGACGGCACGGTCGCGGCGCAGAAGGTGCTGTCCACGGTGGTGCGGCTGAAGCGGGAGCGCGGGCAGAAGTTCGGCGCCGGGCAGATCATCGACATCCTGCTCGGCAAGCGCACCGCCAAGGTGATCCAGTTCGACCACGACCAGCTCTCCGTGTTCGGCATCGGCGAGGACCTGGCCGAGAGCGAGTGGCGGGGCGTCGCCAGGCAGCTGCTGGCCCAGGGCCTGCTCGCCGTCGAGGGGGAGTACGGCACGCTGGTGCTGACCGACGACAGCGGGGAGGTGCTGCGGCGGGAGCGCGAGGTGCCGCTGCGCAAGGAGCCCAAGAAGCCGGCGGCGGCACGGGGGACAGCCGCACGCGGCGAGCGCAAGGCCAAGGCGGCCGTGGCCGAGTTGCCCGAGGAACTGCAGCCGGCGTTCGAGGCACTGCGTGCCTGGCGGGCCGAGCAGGCTCGTGAGCAGGGCGTCCCGGCCTACGTGATCTTCCACGACGCCACGCTCAGGGAGATCGCCACGGCATGGCCCACCTCCGTCGGGCAGCTCGGCGGCATCAGCGGCGTCGGTGAGAAGAAGCTCGCGACCTACGGGGAAGGTGTGATCGCCGTGCTGGCCGGCCTCTCGGGCGCGGCGCAGGCGGCTCCCGCCTCCGGCGGCGACTCCGGGCCCGGATCGGACGAGTGGCCCGACACCGAGCCCGAGCCGGAGCCCGAGGACTGGATATAGAGGACGCGTCCGGGCGCCGGAGTTCCCGGCCGGCCCTCGGCGTCACAGGGCCCGGGCCGCGTACGCCCTGACGTCGCTGTCGCTGGTGGCCGTGGCGAGCGCCGACCGGGCGTCCGGTGTCGGGGCGTGGGCGTGGGCGGTGCGCAAGCGGGAGCTGACGCCGGGGTCGTCGGCCCGGTGGGCGGGTGCGATCACCAAGGCGACGCACGACCAGTGGGCGCTGGCCCGCATGTAGTGCTCTCGCCCACATCCAGTCGCTGGAGGCGGGGGTACGGGTGCTGCGGCACCGGTTGTCGCTGCCCGTCGGGCAGAAGGGCAGCAGGCGGGCTCCGGGTGGTTACCGCAGTCGGCGGGAGTGGCACGCCAAGGCCCGCCGACTGCACGTGCTGGAGGACCGGCTTCAGCGGGAGCGCGCCGACTGGGCGGCCGGGACCGTGCACGTCGTGCGGGGCGGAAAGAGGATGGCCCGCACACGGCACCACCTGACCGCCGCCGGGCTCACCGAGGTGCGGTGGCGTGAACGGTAGGAGGTGCAACGGTGGTTTGTGCAGGCGGACGGGGAGAGCGGGAAACGGTTCGGGAACGAGACCATCCGCATCACGCCGGACGGTGAGGTGTCCATCCGGCTCCCCGCCCCACTCACGGGGCTGGCCAACGCGCCGCACGGCCGGTACGTCCTCACCGGCCGGGTGACGTCCGCGCACCGGGGGCAGGAGTGGGCCGACGGCGTCGCGGCGAACCGGGCCGTCGCCTACCGCATCCACTACGACGTCGCTCGTGGCCGCTGGTATGTGACGGCCTCCTGGCAGAAGCCCGTCATCTGCACGATTCCCCTGGGCGCGCCGCTGGCGCAGGGGGTGATTGGGGTCGACATGAACGCCGACCACCTCGCCGCCTGGCGCCTGGACACCCACGGCAACCCCACCGGAGACCCGCGCCGCTTCTCCTACGACCTGACCGGGCCCGCCGCCCACCGAGACGCCCAGGTCCGCCACGCTCTGACCCGGCTGATGCACTAGGCCACGACCTGCGACGTGAAGGCGATTGCCGTCGAGGACCTGGACTTCACGGCTGAAGCGACCCGCGAGAAACACGGCGGCCGGAAGCGGTTCCGGCGCGCAGGAGCAGGCCCGGCCGTCGGCCCGCACGTGGGCCAGTGGCCGGTCCGCGCCGCCGTCAATGCATCGTCACATCGTTCCGCTGGGCCGAGAGCCCAGCATCAGGCCGATCTCTCTTGACGGTGGCGGCGAATCGCACGGGATCGCCGGTATTGATCAACAACGAGGGCGGCGACTGGGGCGAGTGTTCGTCCTGAACGGCCGCGGCTAAGGTCATGGAGTCTCAAGGTGATGCTTGCCTGTATCGCTGCCGCGCGAAGGGATTTGGTTCGGAGCGCAGAACAAGGGGCTGTGACCTCGCCGTCCTCGCCCGCGAGCCAGCCAAGGGGGCCGTCGGGCTGTTGTGCGAGGGCCGTCGCGACACCGACAAGAGAGAACCCGCGCGCTATCACTTCTTCCGCGACCTGCGCCCGGCGGATACCGCCGGTGAGCATGAGAGGAACCGAAGAGTCCGCAACGAGTTGTCCGGCGAGTTTGAGGAAGTAAGCCTCGCGCTCCAGGGTGCGTCCGTCTGCCGGATGACCGGCCGTAGCCAGCGATTCGACGCTCCCGCCCGACAGCTCGACGAAATCGACACTGTCGCCGAGCCATTCGATGACGTGGTGTGCGTCATCAAGGTCGAAGCCGCCACGTTGGAAATCTGCCGAGTTGAGCTTGACGGCGATGCCGAAACCCGGTCGCACCCGCCCACGGACAGCCGCCACGACATCGAGGAGCAGACGGGCACGGTTACGGAGGCCGCCTCCCCACTGGTCGGTCCGCTTGTTGACCAGCGGCGAGAGGAACTGGGCGAGCAAGTACCCGTGCGCAGCGTGGATCTCGACACCCGCGAACCCCGCCTGCTCCGCGAGTTCCGCCGTCACCGCGAACCGTTCCACGGTGTCCTCGATGTCGCTCGCTGTCATCGGCACCGGTGTCGGAAAGAGTGTCGAAAACCTGCCGGCATCGACGGGCACCGTCGAGGGCGCCAGCGCTCGCGAGCCGGTGTCTCGCCGGACGACTCGCCCGGGGTGATTGATCTGCATCCAGAATGAGCTCGTTTCCGCCGCAGCCGCCCATTCCCGGAAGGGTGCAAGGTCACTGGTGGCGTCCAAGATGATGTTGGCTGGCTGTGCGACGGCCGAACGGTCCACCATGACGTGTCCCGTCAGCATCATTCCCACACCTCCCCTGTCCCACGTGCGGTAAAGCGTCACGAGGCGATCGTCGGGATGGCCGCCCCTGCCTGCCAACTGCTCCTCCATCGCGGCCTTCACCAGGCGGTTGGGAAGAGTGATGCCGGAGGGCAGTCGCAGGGGCGAGGCGACCGCCGGTGCAGTGTCTCGCTCGTGAGTGTGAAACTCGGACGTCATCGCTGAAGAACCAGCTTTCCGACGGTCCGTCCCGCACGGCTCTCCTCGGCTGCCGCGTTGACACCCTCCAGCGTCAGCGGGAAAGAACGAGCGAGATGAACGCGCACTTGGCCGCCTTCGACCAGTTCGTTCACACGCCGCAGCAGGACCCCGGAAGCCTTGAGGAAGACGGGGACGTACTTTACTCCTCGCGGTCCCGCGCCTCGCAGCCTGCGAGCGGTGATCGTCGAGAGGAGCCGGGCTGCGGAGGCGGGTGTGACCACACCGTCCTCGTCGCGCGCGATCGTGACGAATCGCCCTCCCGGCCGCAGGACATGCTGCGCGTGGATCCATTGCTCGCGACCGCCGACGCAGTCAATCACTACGTCTAACGAGTCCGCCCCGGAGCTGGCCGACAGATCGCTCTCATTCCTGTCGATGACTTCGTCTGCCCCCATGGACCGCACGAACTCCCGGTTTCGTGCGCTGGCGACACCCACCACGAAAGCCCCGGCCGCCCGTGCCATCTGGACGACGAAGTGACCGACGCCTCCGGATGCCCCGATCACCGCGACACGCGTTCCGGCCGCGACCTGGCCACGATCCAGGCACGTCATCGCTGTCTGGGCGGCCAGCGGGAGCGCGGCGGATTCGGCAAAGCTCAGCCCTGCCTGCGCGGGGGCAAGCAACCCCGCGGGCACATTGACGTACTCCGAGGCGCCACCTCCGCCGATCTCGTTGTCGGCATGCACCCGGTCGCCGACCCGGAACGAGGTGACCCCGTCTCCGACCGCGGTGACGACGCCGGCGAGGTCGAACAGCGGCGTGAACGGGAAGCGACGGCGGGCGATAAGGCGTCGATCCCCCTCGATCATCTGCCAATCGATGGGGTTGACCCCTGCCGCCCGAACATGAACCTGCACCTCCTGGGGCCCGGGGGCGCGGACGGGGGCCGCCTCGGACAGAGCGAGCACGTCACGAACCGCTCCGTAGCGGATCTGCACGATCGCCTGCTGAGTCTGGGGGACTGCACGGGAAGTCATCGAGCAGCCTCCTCGAGTGAGAACCGGTCTACGCCGGTGATGACTGCGGTCTTGCTCATCGCATTTCCTTGTCGTTGTCTCCCGCAGAGGGAGGGGTCGTGTCCAGTTCGTTGGCGCCGGTGACCACTTCGAGCAGCAGCGCGTGCAGGCGCAGCCGGCTCTCACGGTCAAGGCGGGCGAACGGAGAGTGCAGAGTGGTGTGCTCGATGACGCGGTCACGCAGCGCGCAGCCGGCGTCGGTGAGCTGGATGACCTTCACGCGCCGGTCAGTGGGATGAGGGACGCGGCGGACCAGGGCGCGCTTCTCCAGCCGGTCGACCATCGACGTCGCTGTCGAGGCGTCACACTGCAGCCGGTCCGCCAGTCGGCGGGCGGTCATCTCCTCCTCCCGACTCAACCGCCACAGCACATCGGTCTGCGTGTCGGTCAGCCCGGCCTCCCGGGCCAGTTCCTTCAGCTCACTGCCAATCTGTGTGCGGATCGCGAACAGGCAATCGATCAGCTCTTCGTTCAGGCGAGTGTCATCCACGCCAGCCATAATGCATGGAGAATCCAACCATTGGAAAATCCATGCACATCCGGGTGCGGCTCCATACTTGCCGCGCCTCCGCGCCTCCGCGCCTCCGCGAACCGGGGCGTCACGCGCATGCAGCTGGAAGTTGCGCAATGATCGAAACGAACCGAAAAGCGGTCCCGAGCGCTCGCAAAGTGCCCTCGCTCACCGCCTCTGACCTGGCCATTTAGCGCGTTTCTGGAGGGATGTGGATGGATCGCCGACCCGAAGGGCAAGGGCAGGCCGCGTTACCCCGAGGACGCGCTCGGCGGGCGAGGGCCGTCGGCACCGCCGTGGTCGCGGCCGGAGTGCTCGGCAGTAGCTTGCCGCCAGAATTCGAGGCGGCAGCGGCCGCCTCGGCGCCCTCCAGCCGCCTCACTCTGACAGCCAACGGCACCGGCCACACCGTCACCGTCGACAACCGCACCTCTCTGCTTGACCGGCTGCGCGAGCACCTGGACCGTTCATCGATGAGGACGCCTTCCAGTGCGGCTAGGCAGTTGGCGTGGAAGAGCGGTGGCGTACTCGCCCTGGTCGGGGGCGGGAGGCTGGAGGCTGGAGGGTAGATCATCTGACACGTCGGGGATGGGGGTTTCCCGTTTCGGCCGTGCCGTGGCTGGCGGGGCTCTTACGCTCCCGGGCAGCGTGTCGTGCCGTTCGGGAGGGAACCGTGTCGTCGCTGGAGAAGATCGCAGGACGTCGGGCCGAGTTGGACCAACTGGCCGAGGCGTTGCGGGGTGCCGCTGCGCCCACCCGTGCCGCGCCAGCGGCACGATTGCCCGCAGATCAGAGGGTTTACGTCAGTGCCGTCAGGCCCGGGGCGAAGGTGATCAAGAGGGGGAGGAGGGGGACCAGGGCGGCTGTTGCCGTGGTGAGGGCTCGGTGGCGTGGGGTCAGGCGGGGCGGGGGCTCCAGGAGGCGGTCGACGCGCTCGCCGAGGAGGCGGTGGCTGGAGGCGCAGGACAGGACGCCGCGGTGCTGGTTCAGCTCGATCAGAGCCAGCGCCGTGGTCAGGTGGCCGCAGCGCCGGGAGGCGGTGTCGTCGGCGGACAGTTCGACCAGGCGATGGGTCTGGTCGCAGAAGTGGGCGAAGAGCGGGACGCGCGGGAAGCCGGTGGCCAGCGCGGTGGACAGGTGCAGCAGCCAGTCGTGGCGGGCCCGGGCGTGGCCGCGCTCGTGGGTGAGGACGGCGTCCAGCTGATGGCCGGTGAGGCGTTGCAGCGCGCCGGTGGTGACGATCAGCTGGGGCGGGCTGCCGGGCATCCACCAGGCGTCCGGGTACTCGTCCTCCAGGACCAGCAGCGGACCGCGGGCGGCGGGGAGCCCGGCGGGCAGGTCGGGGGCGCGCTCGCGCAGGTGCGCGCGGGACCGGGCGCGCCGCCTGCGGGCCTCGACGAGTTCGCGGCCCAGCATCGCGGTCGTCCAGGCGGCACCGGCGGCCAGCAGCAGGGTGAGGGCGGCCGCCCAGGCCGGTCCGGCGGAGAGGTTGTACGCGGCGGTCACCGCGGGCGGGGCCGGCGCGAAGAGCTGAGCGCGGACGGTGCCGAAGACGGCGGTGGCGCCGAGGGCCAGGGCCGTCAGACAGCACAGCAGGACGGTGGCGACCAGGCACTGCCACACCCACAGCGCGACCACGGGGTCCCGCTCGGGCCACGCGGACCGGGTCAGCGCGCGCGGCACCGGCACCGCGGCGGTCACGGCGACGACGAACAGCAGGAGCAGGCAGACGGTCATGCCACTGGCTCCGGATCCTGGTCGAGAGGACGGGCGGCTCTGGCAGGGCGGGGCGGTGATGCTGGGCGGACGTGCCGCGCACACCGCCCGACGCCAGTATGCCGTCGTCGGGCGGTGTGAGTCAGGTGTCGGGCGGTGTGAGTCAGGTGTCGGCGGCCACCGGATCCGGGAGCCTTACCGCCGCCCGGACCCTCAGGCCCGTCGTCCGACCACGCGCCCCGTCACCTCGCCCAGCCCCACCCGGATCCCGTCCGGACCCGGTGCCCACGCCGACAGGGTCACCACGTCCCCGTCCTCCAGGAACGTCCGCTTGCCGTCGGGTAGTTCCAGCGCGTCGCGGCCGTTCCAGGTCAGTTCCAGCAGCGACCCGCGTTCCCGTTCGCCGGGTCCGCTCACCGTGCCCGAGCCGTAGAGGTCGCCGGTCCGCAGTGAGGCGCCGTTGACGGTCATGTGGGCCAACTGCTGGGCGGCCGTCCAGTACATGGTGGAGAACGGCGGCTCGGAGACGACGTGCCCGTTGACGGCGACGGAGATCCGCAGGTCGTAGCCGCCGGGCTCGGCGTGGTCGTCGGCCGTGTCGTCCAGGTACGGCAACAGTTCGTGCGTGCGCGCGGGGGGCGCCACCCGCGCCTCCTCCAGGGCGTCCAGCGGCGTGATCCACGCCGACACCGACGTGGCGAAGGACTTGCCGAGGAACGGGCCGAGGGGGACGTACTCCCAGGCCTGGACGTCCCGCGCGGACCAGTCGTTGAGCAGGCAGAGCCCGAAGACGTGCTCGCGGAAGTCGCCGAGCGCGACCGGGCCGCCCGGTTCGGACGGCGTCCCCACCACGAACCCGACCTCGGCCTCGATGTCGAGGCGGACGGACGGGCCGAAGACGGGCGCGGCGTCGGCCGGGGCCTTGCGCTGCCCGGACGGCCGTACGACGTCCGTGCCGGAGACGAACACCGTGCCGGAGCGGCCGTGGTAGCCGATCGGGAGGTGCTTCCAGTTCGGGGTGAGGGAGTCGGCGGCGTCGGGGCGGAAGATCTGGCCGACGTTCCGGGCGTGGTTCTCGGAGGCGTAGAAGTCGACGTAGTCCGCGACCTCGAAGGGCAGGTGCAGGGTCACCGACGACAGCGGGTGGAAGAGGGGTTCCAGCGTCTCGCGGTGGGAGGGCACCGTCACCCAGGCCGTCAGCGCGCGCCGCACGTCGGACCAGGCCGTGCGCCCGGCCGCCAGCAGCGGGTTGAGGGTGGGCCGCGCGAGCAGGGAGGCGTACGGCGAGCCGAGCGCGTGGGCCGCCGCGCCGGCGTCGAGGACGTGGTCGCCGAGCCGGACGCCCACCGTCCGCTCCCGCGTGCCGGGGATCGAGAACACGCCGTACGGAAGGTTGTGCGGGCCGAAGGGGTCGCCCTCGGGGACATCGAAGGGGGGCATCGGGTGCTGCCTCGCTTTCGTGCTCGCCATGTGCGCCGTGCGCGCCGTGTGCACCACGTGATCGGTGTGCGCCACGTATCGGTGTGCGCCACGTGGTGCGTGGACTGGCCACACGTTACGGGTGACACGGCCGTCTTGGGCAGTGCGGCGGGAGGCGGCTCCATGTGGGGGACGAGGGTGTGCGCAGGCGGGCTGACGTGCGCGGAGCGGCCCGCGCGCCGGTGTGTGGGAGGCGGGAAGTGACCGTGGGACGGGCCCTTGGCCGTAGGCGCACGCCCGCGCGCACGGTCGTGGATGTGGCGCTCCGCGTCCGTTCGTGTGCGGGAAGTTGTCCACAGGCCGACACGCAATCTTGACGGAGCGGTGCGAACAGGGAGACTCTGGGCGGGCGCCGGGAGGTCTCGGGGAGGGGGCCTTCGACGGCACATCTGGGGGGAACGGATGGCCATTGGGGAGGCCGGTCCGGGTTCGGGGCGGGATGGTTCACAGCCGAGCAGACGGCTGGAAGAGACCATGCGCGGCCGGCTCGACCGGGAATGCGTGTATGTACCGTCCTGCCGATTCGGGCTGTACGCGGCACTGCGTCACTGGTGCCCGCCCGGCGGCCGGGTCCTGATGTCGCCGGTCAACGACGACGTCATCTTCTTCGTCGTGCTCGCGGCCGGGCTGCGCCCCGTACAGGCGCCGCTCGACCCGTCGGACGCGTCCATCGACGTCGACGCCGTGCCCGACGACGTCTGGGGCTCGCTGTCCGCCGTACTGACGACCAACCTGTACGGCAACCCGGACCCGGCGCCCCGGCTGCGGGCCCGCTGCGACGCCCTGGGCATCCCGCTGTTCGAGGACGCGGCGCACGCCATCGGCAGCGCGGTGGGCGGACGGCCGGTCGGCGCCTGGGGCGACGCCTCCGTCTTCAGTCTGTCCAAGCACGTCGGCGCCAAGGCCGGGGGCATCCTCGCGGTCGCCGACCCGGGGCTGCGCGAGACGCTGGCGAAGACCTGCGAGGACCTGCTGCTGCCGCGCCGTACGACGGCCGAAGTCGCCTACGCCGTAAGGCCGTACGCGGAGGCCGCCGTGCGCGGGCTGGGGCTGCGCCGGGCCGCCTGGGCCACGCTGCGGCTGCTGGGGCGGATGGAGCGCGAGGAGATCCGGATGCCGCTGCGTCCGGAGGAGCTGGCCCGCGCGGGTGCCTCGGCACCCGGCCTCGACGCCCACGACCCCTGGGTCCGCGTCGACATGCACGACTACCGGCTGCGGGGCGGCCGGTTCCGGCTCGGCCGGATCGGGCGCGGGCTCGACCGGCTGGACCGCGTACTGGCGGACTGCCGGGCGGGGACGGAGCTGCTGCTGTCGACGCCCTGGGCGGGACCGGCCGCGTGGGAGGGGACGGCGAGCCGGTCTCCCGGTGGGGCACAGCCGTTGTTCCGCGTGCCGTTGCTCGTGGCCGACCGGGACGCGGCGGTCCGGGCGCTGGCCCGGCGCGGCATCGTCGTGGGCTACCTATACGACCCGCCGCTCGACGACTACGCGGGCGCCGCATTCACCGACCCGTCGCCCGCGCCCGAGGCAGCACGCTGGTTCGCGCGGCACGCGCTGCCCGTCGAACCGCTGCGGGCCCGCGCCGTGATCGCGGCGCTTGAGGAGTCGGGCGTACGACCGGCCGAGGCACCGGAGGGGTTGATTCCGTCCGGTGGCTGAGACCCGGGTGCACGAGACGGCCGCCGCACCGGCGGACGGCGGCACCGCGCTGCCCGAGAGCGGGCACGGGGGCGACTCGCTCTTCAAGAACGCCTACTTCCTGATGCTCAGCACCGGCGTCTCGGCCGTGCTCGGCCTGGGCTTCTGGCTCGTGGCCGCCCGCTACTACTCGGAGGAGGCCGTCGGACAGGGCTCCGCCGCCATCGCCGCCATGCGGCTGCTCGCCAGCATCACGGCGACGACGATGATCGGCGCCGTGGTCCGCTTCGTGCCGCGCGCCGGCCGCGCCACCGGACCGCTGGTGTGGCGTGCGTACGCGGCGAGTTCGGTGGTCGTCGCCGTCGCCGCCGTGGTCTTCCTGCTCACCCTCGACCTGTGGGGCGCCTCGTACGCCCCGCTGGGCACCGCCGCGATGGGGACCCTGTTCGTCCTGGCGTGCGTGGCCTGGGCGCTGCTCACCCTCCAGGACGGCGTGCTGACCGGCTTGCGCAAGGCGGAGTGGGTGCCCGCGGGGAACGCGGTGTTCTCGGTCGGGAAGCTGATCCTGCTCGCCCTCTTCGCCACCTCGCTGCCGGTGCTCGGCATCTTCGTGTCCTGGGCCGTGGCCATCGCCTTCTCCACCCTGCCGCTGGGCTGGCTGATCTTCCGCAGGCTGATCCCGCGCCAGGCCGAGGCCGACCGCGACGTGGAGCCGCCGAAGGTCCGGGAGATGAGCCGCTTCCTGGCCGGGGACTCGCTGGGTGCGCTGTTCAGCCTGGCGATGATCAACCTGCTGCCGGTGATGGTCGCGGTCAACTTCAGCGCCGCGCAGAACGGCTACTTCTACGTGGCCTACACCGTCGGCGGCACCATGGAGTTCATGGCCATCAACATGGCCTCCTCGCTCACCGCGCACGCCTCGCACGACCCGCGCCGCCTCGCCGACGGCATCCGGGGAGCGCTGCGCCGCATGACGCTGCTGCTGGTGCCGGTGGTGCTCTTCCTGGTCGTCTTCGCCCCGCAGATCCTCGCGCCCTTCGACGAGGACTACGCCGAGCACGGCTCCACGGTGCTGCGGCTGCTCGCCATCGGGGCGCTGCCGAGGATCGTGGTCGAGCTGTACATCGGCGTACTCCGCGTCCAGGGGCGCACCGGCGTACTCGCCGCGGTGCAGGGCGCCATGTGCGTCCTCGTACTGGGCAGCGCGGCGATGCTGTTCACGCCGGCCGGGATCTCCGGTGCCGGCTGGGCGGTGCTGGTGAGCATGACGGTGGTCGCCCTGGGCTGCGCACCCGGCCTGCGCTCCGCCCTGCGGGGCATCGACGGGGCCGGTCGGTCCGGCGACCCGGGTGCCACCCTGGACACCGGCCCGCTGCTCGGACCGAAGCCACGGCCCGGTACCTCCCACGGCACCGGTCCGGCCCGGCTGAACCCCACCGCCGGGTACGGCACGACCTGGGCGCGGCGGGCGGCGCCCGAGCACGGACGGCCCGAGGACGCCTCGGGGGAGGACACCGTCGCCCTGTTCATAGGGCGCCCCGGGTACGAACGGGAGGCCCTGGAGGCGGACACCCTCGCGGTGATCCGCCGGCCGCGCCAACCCGACGCGGACGCCCACGTCCACGCCGCGGACGCCCACGTCCACGACGCGGACGCCCACGTCCACGACGCGGACGCCCACGTCCACGACGCGGATGCCGACGCCCACGGCGCGGGAAACGCCGGCCCTGACACCGTGCTCGACGCGCGAGCCGAAGCCGGAGCAGGCCCCCCGCACACCCCCCGCGACGAGACCCCGGGCCCGATCCCCGAGCGCTACCTCAGGCCCGCCCTGTGGCTGCTGTGCGGCGCCGCCACCGCCGTCTTCTGGGCGGCGTTGCGCGGACTGCCCTGGCTGGACGGCGCGTCCGGGACCGGCGCCGAACTCACCGGCCGGGAGCTGCTGCGCGGGCTGCCCCTGCCCGCGCTGGTCGCGGGCGCCGTGCTGCTCGTGGTGTTCGTCGCGGCGGTGACCCTGTCCGTCCGCCCCGACCCGTGGCTGCCCGGCGCCGCGCTGGGCTCCGCCGTACTCGCGCTGCACGCGGCGCCCGTCGCCCTCGGCCGGGAACCGGAGGCGGTCGGCGGGGAGTTGTACGCGAGGGCGGCCGGATTCCTCGCGGAGGCGCTGGGCCTCGACGGGCCCGGCCCGGTCCTGCGCTGGACGCCGCTCGTCCTCCAGTTGCTGTGCCTCGTGCCGCTGTGGACGCTGCTCACGAAGGCGGGCGGCCGGCTGCCGTGGCAGGGACGCTGGGGGGTCCTCTATCTCGCCTCGGTGGGGAGCTGGGTCTGGCGGCAGGAGCTCGCGCCGGTCGCGCCGCCGCTCCTCCTGCTGCTCGTCCTCGCCGCCCTGCTCCTGTCACTGCGCCGCCCGGCCCCGGAGGCCGACCCGCACCACACGAGACACACCAGACACACCAGACACGCCAGACCGACAGACACGTTCCGGGACTGATCAAGCACAGAGCCGATTCGCCAGGGGGGAACCGTCGTGCGTCCGCCAGCAACTCCACGGGAGAGATCCGCACCAGAGCCCGTGCCCGAGACCGGGGAGACCGCCGAACACCCCGAACACGACTCCCGCACCTCGCAGGAGTCGGCCACCACGCGTTCCCAGGAGGCCTCCGTCCGGCCGGACCTGTCGGACCTCGCCCCCGCCGCCCGGCCGGCCCGCGCGGCGGCCGCCTGGCCCGCCGTTCCGCTGCTCGCCGCGCTCGCCCTGTGGGTCTACGCGGTACGGCACACCGACGTGTCCGCCCTGGACGACTACGGCCTCGTCAGCGCGCTGCACCCCACCTTCTGGGCCGGCCTCGCCGTGCTCAGCGCGGGCTTCTGGTTCACGGTCCGCGACCCGCGCCGCCGGGCCGGCTGGCCACTGGCGTTCGTCCTGGGCCTGCTGGTGATGGAGCGGGCCACCCAGGCCGTGCTCTACCCGACCCCGCTGTACGCGTGGGCGTGGAAGCACGACGCGGTCATCGACCACCTGCTGACGTCCGGCGGACTCCAGAGCGCGGACCGGATCGGCGACATGGCGGTGTACGACCAGTGGCCCGGCTTCTTCGCGGCGCAGGCCGCGCTGGTGCGGCTGCTGGGCGTGGACAACGCGGCGATGTACATGGCGTGGTGGCCGCTTGTCTCCAGCGTGCTGCTGCTCCTGCCGCTGCTGCTGATCTACCGGACCTTCACCGAGGACCGGCGTCTGATCTGGACCGCCGTGTGGCTGTTCTGCGTCGGCAACTGGGTGGGCCAGGACTACTTCTCGCCGCAGTCCGTCGCCTTCGCCCTGCACCTGGGCGTCCTCGCGGTGGTCCTGCGCCGCTACGGCCGTCCCGGCGGCCGGGGCGACCGGCAGCGGCAGGCGGTGTGGACCGTCCTGCTCAGCGTGCTGGTCATCGCCATCGTCGTCTCGCACCAGCTGACCCCCGGCATGCTCGTCGTCACGCTCCTCGCGCTGGCCTTCACCCGACGCCACCGCGACTGGGTCCCGCTGGTCACTACGGTCGTGATCTTCCTGGCCTGGTGTCTCACCGCAGCGCTGCCGTTCCTGTCCGCCGCCATGCCCGACATGATCCGTTCCATCGGCGACATCGGCGCCAACGTCGAGACCGGGTACGGGTCCACGCCCACCGGCACCGGCGCGGTGGCCACCTCCTGGGCGGCCCGGCTGCTCTCGGGTTCCGTACTGCTGCTGGCGCTGGCCGGCGTACTGCGCGGGCGGGTGCTGCGGCAGCGGGCGCTGCCGCTGCTGCTGGTCGCGGCGGCCCCGCTGCCGATGTTCGTGGCGAGCAGTTACGGCAGCGAGATGATCTTCCGGGTGCTGATGTTCATGCTGCCCGGCGCGGCCTTCTTCGCCGCCGCCGCGCTGCTGCCCAGGACCCGCACGCTGACTGCCGACGCCGACGCCGACGCCGACGCCGACGCCGACGCCGACGCCGACGCCGACGCCGACGCCGACGCCGACGCCGACGCCGACGCCGACGCCGA
>NZ_JBHXNW010000045.1:31483-71133 GCF_042717365.1 Streptomyces sp. NPDC058534 | reverse complement strand
CGTTGGGAACCAAACACCGATATCCGCCGAGGTCGTCATGTCGTCTACCACCTTCACGCCCACTTGGTTTTCGTAACCAAGTACCGGCGCGAGGTCTTCAACGACGAGATGCTGACACGCTGCGAAGAGATCATGCGGAACGTCTGCACGGACTTCGGCGCGGACCTGATCGAGTTCAACGGCGAGCAGGACCACGTACACCTGCTCGTGCACTACCCGCCGAAGGTTGCCCTCTCGAACCTGGTCAACTCCCTCAAGGGCGTCAGCTCGCGGTACTTGCGCACCGAGTTCACCGGCCGCGTGAACCGTGCCACGATGCACGGCCGGTTCTGGTCCGGCTCTTACTTCGCCGGGTCCTGCGGCGGAGCACCACTGACCGTCGTCGAGCAGTACATCGAGCAGCAAAAACGTCCGTCGTAGCCTGCGGGTCAGAGCAGTCCTGAGATCGCATTCCCTCCCCACCTAAAGGAGGGGATTCCCTCCGAAGAGAGGGATGGAGTCGTCCCCCTCCCCCGATCCCCTCGGGGTAGCCCTTCCCCAGTCCAACAAGGGGGAGCGTACGGGAGGCGGGTGAGGGCACCCTAAGCATTCGGACGGCGCGGCGGGTCGCCGTAAACCTCAGACGTCACAGGGTCACTTCCGCCCCGGCGGCGTGTACTCCTTGAGGTGGTGAGCGACGCGGTCGGCGTAGTCACGGTACTTCGGGGGAACCCCGCCCGCGTCGTTCACCTTCCGGTACGACGTCCGGTACGCGACGGCGACCAGGACGGAGCGGTCGCCGGGCAGGCCGGCCTGCAGGCGGGGCGTGATCCAGCACAGGTAGCGGCCCATCGCGGGGATGGACTCGGCGGGCGGGAACGGCGGTTCCGGGACGGTCTCGCCGGGTGTGCCGTCCTCGTTCATCCACCAGCGCAGCACGCTCGGCGTCCAGCGGGCGATGCCGTACTCGTTCTTGGCCGGGTCGGACAGGGCCGGGTCGAAATCGCTCTCCACCTTCAGCATGGCCGCGATCAGGGCCGGGCTGACCTCCTCGCGGTCGCAGTCGTGCGCCGTCTCGACGATCAGCAGACGGTAGGCGGGCGGCACGTCCCGGTCGGTGCGCAGCACGTCAGCGCCGTAGGCGGCGGCGGAGACGCTCGCGGTGCCGCCGCCGCGCGGGCCCGTGGCGGGCTGCCGGCCGTCGCCGGCCCAGGAGACGACGCCGTAGCCGAGCGCCGCCAGCGCGACGAATGCCGCGGCCGAGGCGGCGAGGACGGTGCGCCGGGGGCGGCCACCGGCCCGCAGCGAGAACCTCGCCGCGCCGCTCGCGCCTCCCACGGCCGCCGCCACCCGGCGCAGCAGGGCGTCGGTGCCGGTCCGGCCGGCGTGCGTCCGGGTCAGACAGTCCCGCACGATCTCCCGCCACGCCTGCGGCAGTTCGGGGGACAGGCGCAGCTCATGGGTGCCCCGGGCGTAGGCGACGGCGGCGTCGCGGCGGGCCGTCGGGGTGCCGCCGGGCAGCGGGAAGGACCCGGTGAGGACGAGGTGGGCGAGGACCCCGAAGGCCCACACGTCGGCGGACGGACGGATGCGGCGGCCCCGTTCGCCGATCTCGGACCACAGCAGCTCGGGCGGCGTGTAGTCCGGGGTGGAGAAGGCGGGCGTGTAGGCGTGGGTGCCCTCCAGCTCGGCGGCCATGTTGAAATCGGCCAGCCGCACCGAACCGTCCGCCATCAGCAGCACATTGGCCGGTTTCAGATCGCCGTGCACCCAGCCCGCCCGGTGCAGCTGCGCCAGCCCGGCGCAGACCTGGGCGAGCAGCGCGGGCCCGGCCGGCGGGCGGGGCGAGGCGGTGATCAGGGCGGACAGGGAGCCCTCCGCCCGCTCCAGGACGAGGACGGTGGCGCCGTCCAGCCGGGGGTGGTCGGGGTCGTCGACGGTGAGGGTCTCGTACATCCGGATCAGCCGGGGCTGCCGCAGCCGGCGCAGCAGCGCGATCTCGCGCTCGACCAGGTCCCGCAGGTGGGCGAGTTGCCGCGGGGTGCCGGTGCCGGTGGGCAGGAACTTCAGGGCGGCCGTGTCCGGCAGGTTCCCGCCGGTGCCGTCGCCGCCCTTGGTGCCGCCGGTGCCGCCGGTGCCGCCGGTGTCGTCGACGCGGCGCGCGGCGTACACGCTGCCGAAGGCGCCGGTGGCGATCGGCTCGCGCACCTCCCACACACCCACCCGGTACCCCCGGGGCACCGGGACGGCGTACGGCTCGGTCATCGCAGCGCCTGTCCGGACGGTGCCGCGAGGACCACCAGGTCGTCCTCGCGGACCAGGTCGAAGCGGAGCGCGAGCGAGACCAGCGACTCCTTCTTGCCGTTCAGCCGCGGGCCCGGGTCGGCGGTCTCCGGGCCCGGCTTCAGCCGCAGTTTCACGGCGAGGTAGTCGATGTTCCACTGCACCGACGTACGGGACGCGGCCGGCCAGGCCGGGCGGAGCCGCTCGACGACCTGGTCCATGGTCGGCAGCGGCGCGTGCGGCGCCCCGCGCAGCCGCGGTTCGCACAGCGCGGCCAGCACCGCGAAGTACCGCTTGGTGCGGTCGACGGAGAAGGCCGGAGCGGTCGGCTCGCCGTCGGTGCAGTCCTCGGCGCGCAGATAGTCGTGGCGCGGCGCCCACACCTCGACCGGCAGCAGGTCGCCCGCGGCGGGCAGCACGATCCGCGAGAACTCGAACGGCACCGGCGCGTCGAGCCGGCCCGGCGCGACCTTGATGTGCTCGCCCGCGCCCTCCGGGTTCTCCACCACGTACGTCTGGTGGGCCGAGAGGTTGCTCACGGTCCAGAAGGTGCCGTGGGCGGTGATCTCACCGGCCCGGCGGGACACCCCGTCGTGCGCGATCAGCAGCCCGCCCTCGGGCACGGCGCGTCCGAAGACGAGCCGTTCGCCGGGTGCGAGCCGGAGCTGGGCGCTGCTGTGTTCGTCCTCCGGGGTCGGCGGAGGTACCACGATGATGCTGAACAAGGTGCGTCTCCCCGTGCCTGACGGCTACCCACGTCAGACTATGGCGACGCACCAGGGCCGTGCCCCCCCTCGTACGGGTGAGACACGGCCCTGTGACGTGATTGGCGAGAAGTGCGCACTGGCGTACGCCGGTTCAGTACTGCGGGCGGGTGAACCAGTAGCTGCCGTTCCGGTTGGCGCAGAAGACGATGATCAGGATGCCGAGCACCAGGCTGATGAGGGCGAAGACGTTCGCCGTGAACAGGCTGATGACGCTGAACAGCACGACCACCGACGCGTAGATGATCGCGGAGACGCGCGCCCCGCCCCGGCCCGTGGCGAACTTGACGCCCGTGAATATCGCCCAGAACGCAAACGCCAGCACGATGACACCGAGGACGATCATGATGCCCGTGCCGACGCTGGCGGCGGCGTCCGCGTCCTCCGCGGAGATGCTCGGGTCGGAGTTGACCGCGTCCTCGAACTGGTCCGAGAACCAGGCGCTGGCGATCATCATCAGCAGGCCGCCGATCACCTGGAAGCCGCCCAGGACGAACAGCATCACGCGCGCTGCCTTCACCGAGCCGGGCATCGCCACCGGGGCGGGCGCGTAGCCGCCGCCGTACGGCTGCTGTACCGGCGGGGCCGCCGGGTAGCCGTAGCCGGGCTGGCCCTGGGGCTGCTGCTGGGGCTGCTGCTGGGGGTAGCCGTAGTTCGGCTGCTGGCCGCCGCCCTGGGGCGGGCCGTAGGGGTTGTTCGGATCGCCGAAACTCATGGCGGGACTTCCTCCGTCGCTGTCATGTGCGGGGACGGCGCGCGGCGCGAGTCGGAGGAGTTTCTTCGTAGCGGTTCGTCCCCCCCGGTACGGCCCCGCGGCACTGTGCACCCCAATCGTTCTTGACCGATCTCTTACTTGTCCAGCCCGCTCACAAGGTGTTGTGCAAGTGCAACAACGTCGATCAAGAACCGACGACCGGATACCGGCCGGATTGGAACCGGGGGCCGGTCATCCGCGAGGATGGGGGCATGACCGCCCAGATTCTCGATGGCAAGGCCACCGCAGCCGCGATCAAGTCCGAACTGACCGCCCGCGTGGCGGCGCTGAAGGAGAGGGGTGTCACACCCGGCCTCGGTACCGTCCTGGTCGGCGACGATCCCGGCAGCCAGAAGTACGTCGCCGGCAAGCACCGCGACTGCGCGCAGGTCGGCATCGCCTCCATCCAGCGTCACCTGCCGGCCACGGCGACGCAGGACGAGATCGAGGCGGTCGTCCGCGAGCTGAACGAGGACCCGGCCTGCACCGGCTACATCGTCCAGCTGCCGCTGCCCAAGGGCATCGACGAGAACCGCATCCTGGAACTGATGGACCCGGACAAGGACGCGGACGGCCTGCACCCGATGAACCTCGGCCGCCTCGTCCTGAACGAGCCGGCGCCGCTGCCCTGCACCCCCAACGGCATCCTCACCCTCCTGCGCCGCTACGGCGTGGAGATCAAGGGCGCCGAGGTCGTGGTCGTCGGCCGCGGGGTCACCATCGGCCGCCCGATGCCGCTGCTGCTCACCCGGCGCAGCGAGAACGCCACCGTGACCCAGTGCCACACCGGCACCCGGGACCTGTCCGCCCACCTCAAGCGCGCCGACATCATCGTCGCCGCGGCCGGCTCCCCGCACCTGGTCCGCGCCGAGGACGTCAAGCCGGGCGCCGCCGTCCTCGACGTGGGCGTCTCCCGCAACGCCGAGGGCAAGATCGTGGGCGACGTCCACCCGGACGTGGCCGAGGTCGCCGCCTGGATCTCCCCGAACCCCGGCGGCGTCGGCCCGATGACCCGCGCCGAGCTGCTCGTCAACGTGGTGGAGGCGGCGGAGCGCCGTGCCGGCTGAGGACACCCACGCCGAGCGCCCCGGCCGGACGACGGATCGCGCGGAGGCGCCCGAGGCCCGGGAGGCCCCGGAGAACACCGCCGTGCGCGCCGACGGCACCGAGGGCGTGGACCGAGCGGCCGACGCCGGGGACACCGTCGACCCCGCCGAGAAGACCGAGCACCCCGACAGCGCGGGGGACGCCTCGGACCCCGAGGACTCCGAGGACTCCGAGGACTCCGAGGACTCCGAGGACATCACCGTCCGGGACCCCGTCAGCGCGCCCGACGCCCAGGGCAGGCCGAAACGCGCCACGCGCCGGTTCCCGCTCTTCACCCGCGACACCGCGCGCCCCGAGGGCGGCGGCCGGGCCGCGGCCGGCGACGCCCCGGCGCCCGCCCGGCAGTGGCCGGTGCTCACCGTGGTCGGCCTGGTCGGGATCGGTCTGCTGATCACCGGGCTCGACGTGTTCCGGTGGGGACTGGTGCTCGTCGGCGTCGCGCTGCTGATCGGCGCCGCGCTGCGGTGGTCCGTGCAGGACGTCGGCATGCTCGCGGTCCGCTCGCGCTTCACGGACATCGTCACCTACGGCGTGCTGGGCATCACCATCGCCATGCTGGCGCTGATGGCGCAGCCGAAAGCGCCACTGAAGATCCCGTTCCTGAACGATCTGCTGCACTTCACCGTAAGTAGTTAGCGAAAGTAGTCAGCGAAGCAGTCAGCGACAGAGACCCCGCTCGAACGACGGCCCGTCCTCCACCCCCGTGGAAGGACGGGCCGCCGCCGGGATCCACACTCCTGCACGTCGAACGCCCTGTTCAACGCCTGTCAGGGCGCTGTGGCACGGAAGTGACCGTTCCGCTACTCCGCTACGAGGCCCCCGCAAAGGGGCTCCGTTCAGGGGTTCCGTCGCGAGCACGGGAACGCCGGTGGGAGACTGGACCAGGTGTCAGTGGGCGTGCGACCGTGCATGCCCGCGACCTCTGTGCTCCTGTGCGCCCCCACCCCGGGAACTGAGCTCCTGATCGGGCGCATCCCTGTGGGTAGCCAGAACGGCGGGGGAACGACCAGCACGTACCGGGGGAAGAGGGGGGAAGCAGTGCCTCGTTGGAAGGCCTTGCCGGAGGAACTCGATCCGCAGATCAGAGAGTTCACCAGCCAGCTGCGCCGACTCGTGGACCGCAGTGAACTGAGCGTCGCGTCGGTGGCCGACGCCACGGGCTACAGCAAGACGTCCTGGGAGCGATACCTGAACGGACGGCTGCTGGCGCCGAAGGGCGCCATCGTGGCCCTGGCCGAGGTGACGGGGACCAACCCCCTGCACCTGACCACCATGTGGGAGTTGGCCGAGCGCGCCTGGAGCCGCTCGGAGATGCGCCACGACATGACCATGGAGGCCATCCGGATATCCCAGGCGCGTGCCGCGCTCGGTGAACTGGGCACTCCCTTCGGCAAGACCGCCAAGCCGGGCGACGGCGGCAGGAACAGCGGCAGGACCGGCCGGGGAAGCCGGACCGGCCGGCACGGCGGCGGTACGTCGGCCACTCCCGGCGTCGCGGGGCCGGCCGGTGTGGCGCCCACGCCGGGGCCGACGGTCCCCGCGCAGCCGACCGCGGCGGACAGCCCCGACTCGGCCGCCGGCCCGGTTCGCGGCGGCGGCACGACCGGCGCCCCCTCCGTCCCGTTCTCCGACGTCCCGTCCTCCGGTGGCGCGACCGACGGCAACTCGTGGGGTATGGCCGGATACCGGGGACCGGCGCCGACCGGTGACCGCACGGTGCGCCCCGGGCACCGGGCCGGTTCCGGAGAGGCCGCCACAGCCATGGGCCCCGCTGCGGCGCCGGGCCCCGCCGCGCCCGACGTCCGGAGCCCCTCCGCCGGGTACGGCGAGCCCCCGCACGGCGGCTCGGGCCCGGGCGGCCGGCCCTCCGGGGGCGGCAGCAGGCGGATGACGACGTTCGTCGCGGGTGTCGTCGGCGTACTCGTCGTGATCGCGGGCGCCTTCTTCCTGCTGAACGACGGCGGGGACAAGAAGAACGAGGGCACCAAGCCCTCGCCGTCCCCCACGGTGAGCAGCGAGCAGCAGCTGCCGCCGGGCGTGAAGTGCAGCGGCGACGCCTGCACCGGCAAGGACCCGGAGGTCATGGGCTGCGGAGGCGACCTGGTGACCACCGCCGCGACCGCCACCGTCGGCACGACCGCGGTCGAGGTCCGCTACAGCAAGACCTGCGGTGCCGCGTGGGCCCGCGTGACCCAGGCCGCCCAGGGCGACGAGGTCCAGGTGAGCGCCGAAGGCAAGAACCAGCAGACGGGGACGGTCTCCGGCGTCGGCGACACCGTCGCGTACACCCCGATGGTGGCGGTGAAGTCCGCGGCCGAGGCGGAGGCGTGCGTGACGACCGCGTCCGGCGTCCAGGGCTGCACGGAGTAAACGGCGGGACGGCACTGAGCGGGCGCACTGAGCGGGCGCACCCAGCGGGCCCGCGAAGAAAGTTCGCCGGCGGCAGGCATGCCCGGCGAGGACCCGGGCACGCGAGAAGTACCCCCACGGGAGTCCGGCAACGGTATCCCCCGAAACGGCGGCCGCTTGGTCCCCCCTCTCCCGGACAGGCGGCCGCCTTCCGTTGCCCCGTCCGCCGCCCGGTGCCGCCGGGACGGCCCTGTGGGCCGGGCCACACCGACCCGGACGTCCCGGACACCGCGGGCGCGATAGCCTGACGGCTGGATCGATCTCTTGGTATCAAGAGATCGATCAAACGTCCGGGGCAGGGACGCCCCACCGCCAGCTGTCATACGGAGAACGCCATGACCCGCACTCCCGTGAACGTCACCGTCACCGGCGCGGCCGGCCAGATCGGTTACGCCCTGCTCTTCCGCATCGCCTCCGGCCAGCTGCTCGGCGCGGACGTGCCGGTCAGGCTCCGCCTCCTGGAGATCACCCCGGCGCTCAAGGCCGCCGAGGGCACCGCGATGGAGCTGGACGACTGCGCGTTCCCGCTCCTCCAGGGCATCGAGATCACCGACGACCCGAACGTCGCCTTCGCCGGCGCCAACGTCGCCCTCCTCGTCGGCGCCCGCCCCCGCACCAAGGGCATGGAGCGCGGCGACCTCCTGGAGGCCAACGGCGGCATCTTCAAGCCGCAGGGCAAGGCCATCAACGACCACGCCGCGGACGACATCAAGGTCCTCGTCGTCGGCAACCCGGCCAACACCAACGCCCTGATCGCCCAGGCCGCCGCCCCGGACGTACCGGCCGAGCGCTTCACCGCGATGACCCGCCTGGACCACAACCGCGCGCTGACCCAGCTCGCGAAGAAGACGGGCTCGACGGTCGCCGACATCAAGCGCCTGACCATCTGGGGCAACCACTCCGCCACCCAGTACCCGGACATCTTCCACGCCACGATCGCCGGCAAGAACGCCGCCGAGACCGTGGGCGACGAGAAGTGGCTGGCCGACGACTTCATCCCGACCGTCGCCAAGCGGGGCGCGGCCATCATCGAGGCCCGCGGCGCCTCGTCGGCCGCCTCCGCCGCCAACGCCGCCATCGACCACGTGCACACCTGGGTCAACGGCACCGCCGACGGCGACTGGACCTCCATGGGCATCCCGTCGGACGGTTCCTACGGCGTCCCGGAGGGCCTGATCTCCTCCTTCCCCGTCACCACCAAGGACGGCAAGTACGAGATCGTCCAGGGTCTCGACATCAACGAGTTCTCCCGCGCCCGCATCGACGCCTCCGTCAAGGAGCTGTCGGAGGAGCGCGACGCGGTCCGCGGTCTCGGCCTCCTCTGACGCCCCGCACCACGACACCGCCGGATCAGGCATCCGGCCGGTGCACCGGTCCCCGGTTCCGCCACGGCGGTCCGGGGACCGACCCGTTTCACCCGCGCCCTGTTGACGTTCCGGACCCGCCGGCTCCGTCCCTCCCCTATGCTGATGCCCCGTCAATTCAACTGTCGTCGATGGACTTCACGCGCATCGGGGGACCGGCATGAGCACCGCCTACGTGCCGCAGCAACCACAGCAGAGCAACGCGGGGACACCACCCGAACCCCCGCCCACCCCGCCGTACGCCAGCGAGGCGGCCCGGCTGCTGTGCGCGGGTGCCTACCTCGACCCCGGTTACCGGGACCGCGTCATCGAGGAGCTGTATCTCGACGAACAGCGGATCGTGGCGCCGTCGCTCGGCTTCGACGCGGCCCGGGTCCTCGCGCACGCCCTGCGGGCCCGCCGGCACGAGCTGCTGTGGTCCGCGGCCGTCATCGGCCTGTGGGTGGTGGGGCTGCCGCTCAGCGGCTGGCTGCTCGCCGTGCTCCTGTGGCCCAGTGTGCTGCTCGCCGTGGCCCCCTGGATCAGGGGCCGTGCCGAGCGACCGCCCCTGTACCGACGGTTCGCGGCCTTCGCGGCGCGCTGGTGCGGGCGTCTGCAGTTCGCCTTCTGCATGTTCTTCCTGGTCGCCTTCGCGTTCGGCGCCGGCTCGGACGACGACTCCTCCTCCTTCGGATCGTCGAACGAGCTGTCCGGCTCCGACAGCCCCGACTGGCAGGACATCACCAGTGTCGCGACCCCGTCCGTCGAGGGCGGTGTCGGCGTGATCGAGGTGTGGCAGGCCTGGTTCGGGATCGCCGTCCTGGTGCTCATCGGGCTGTGCGTGGCCGCGCAGCGCAACCAGTTCGCCCGCGCGCTCGCCGCCGAACTCTCCCCGGAACGCTTCCCGGACGCCGCCGGTGACCCGGCGGAGAAGGCCGAGGGCGCGCGGTTCCAGCGGCTGATGCGGCGCATCCGGCTGGAACAGCACGCGCCGCTGGTCATGTACGACGAGAAGCACCCGTTCTGCGGAGCGGGAGCGGCGTACGACACCTGGGTCCTGGCCGTCGAACTGCGGCCGGACGACGAGAAGAAGCAGCAGCCGCTCAGCAACCGCGCGATCCTGGACCGCGTCCGTCCCCTGATCGAACAGCTGCGCCTGCGCTCCGAGTACGCGGGCGCCGGGGTGCGCGACCGGTTGCGCCGGCTGGAGATCGACGAGTGCGTGTTCCTCCCGGTAGAGGGGCTGCTGGACCGTGAGCAGGCCCCGTACAGCCCGGAGATGTTCGAGCAGCACCGGGCGCGTGCCGTCGAGGAGGGCGCCGAGAAGCGACGGCACTTCCTGCGGATCCGGGTCGGCGGCTGGGAGGAGGAGCTGGTCGTCACGGTCTTCGTGCGCCTGCACACCCAGGGCCGCATGCTCATGCTGGAGATCGCCCCGCACGTGCTGACCCCGGTGCGCGCGGACTTCAAGGACGCCGACCGCGCCTGCCACCGGTTCCGCAGCAACAACGTGCTCGGCAAGGCGGCCGGGGCCGCCGTCCTGGTGCCCGGCTCCGTGGGCCGCTCCCTGCTCACCCTCGGTCGGGGCCTGGTGTACGGGTGGCGGCTGCTGACCGGCGGCCACGCGGGGGCGCTCCCCGCGGGCCCCGCCGTCTCCGTACGGGAGCTGGCCTCGACGCCCACCGGGTCCACCTTCCAGGAGATGGACGTCAGCCGCTATCTCAGGAGCATCCAGGACCGTGTGGGCCACGGGGTGCGGCTGGCCCTGGCCGACGCCGGTTACGAGACCGGTGAGTTCGTACAGAAGATCGTGAATCTCAGCAACGGCAGCACCTACATCGGCAATGCCGAAGGGGCGACCTTCGCCGTCGGCGACAAGTCCCACGTCTCGTCGCACGGCTCGTCCAAGACCGCCGGCCCCGCGCCGCAGAAGGGATCAGGAAGCAATGGCACAAAGTGAGCCCAACGTCCACATCGGCAACGCCCAAGGGGCCACCTTCGCCGTCGGCGACAACGCGAACGTGACGAGCCACTACGGCACCACCGCGTCGCGCGACCAGGCGGCCGAGGAACTGCTGAGAGCGGTGAAGGAGCTGCGTGCCGATCTGGCGCGGATCCAGGCGACCGAGCAGATCGCCGAGCTCGACACGGCCCTCGCGGACACCGAGGAGGAGATCACCCGCACCGGCACGGCCCCCGAGGGGCGCCTCCAGCGGCTGCGGGACCGGCTCGACGACACGCAGGCCGTCCTGTCGCTGTTCGCGTCCTTCGGGACGGTGGCCGGGCTGCTGGGGATGTGAGCCGATGAGCGGGGGACAGCAGCGGTACTGGAACGAGACGACCCAACGCTGGGAGGACACCGCGGGCGCCGCGGCACCGGTCAGCCCACCGCCGCCGCCCCGGCCGGCGTCCGCGCCCGAGGTGCCGCAGGACGAGGGCGCCGTCCACCCGGCCGGCGCGCCGACGCCGCCGCCTGCCCAGGGCACCTGGTCCACGCCCGAGCTGCCCCACACCGGTTCCTGGCCGCAGCCCGGGCACCCGCCGACGCCGCCCCCCGCCGGCACCGGCCGGCCCAGCCGCCGGCTCGTGTGGTCCGTGCTGGGCGCAGCCGCCGCGGCCGGGGTCGCGGCGGCCCTCGTACTGACGCTGGTGGTCCCGGGGGACGACGGCACGGACGATGGCGGCGGCCACGCGGCGGGCTCGGCGGCCGCGTCTCCCACCGCGGACGCTTCGACCCCTGATTCCTCCACGCTGCGGACCGAGGAGACCGGGGCATCACCCACCGTGTCGGAGTCGACCTCCGGCACGGCCACCGGGCTGCCCGGCGACTACGAGCCGCACGCCGACCCGGAGGGCTTCACCATCGCCCTGCCCATGGGCTGGGTGCGCGAGGAGGTGCCCTCGAAGTACGGCATCGACGTGGTCAACTACCGCAGCTCCGACGGCGCGCGGCGGCTGCAGGTGTACCAGGTGGAGGAGGCCTCGCCCGACGCGTCGTTCGAGCTGTTCCTCTCCGACGACACGGCCAAGGCCGACGGCTTCCGGAAGATCTCCCTGGAGACCCTGGACGACGGCGATTTCGTCGGCTCCCGGCTCGAGTACCTCGCCGACTTCCTCAAGGGCGAACCCGACATCGGCACCTGGTACGTCGTCGACGAGCGCTTCGTGGCCGCCGACGGCGAGGTGTACGCGATCGCCGCCTACGGAGCCGAGGCGGACGGCCGCGAGGACGAGCGCGAGCTGCTCCTGACGGCCCTGGGCCACTTCTGCCCGCCGTACACGACCTGCGCTCAGTGACGCGGCACACTTCCGTCCCGGATTCGGCATGCATGCGAGGCCCTAGGGCATGAGCACCCGGTCCCGTGCATGACACCTGTGTGACTCACGGGCGCTGAACAGGAACGGAAGGCGTTAAGAGATCATGGCGGACAGTACGGAACTTCAGGCGCGCGACACCATCCACGCCGGGGGCGAGTGGCGGGCGGCCGTCGCGGGTGCCACCCGCGACATCCTCGACCCCGCCGACGCCCTGCCCTTCGCCGTGGTCGCGGAGGGCGACGAGAAGGATACCGACCTCGCGGTGGCCGCCGCCCGGCAGGCGTTCGACGACGGACCCTGGCCGCACACCCCGGTCGCCGAGCGCGCCGCCCTGCTGCGCCGCGTCGCCGACCTCCTCGTGCGCGACCGCGAGACCCTCGGCCTGCTGGAGAGCCGCGACGCGGGCAAGACGGTCGAGGAGGGGCGCGTCGACATCGACTGCGTCGCCGACGCCTTCCGCTACTTCGCCGACCTGGTCGCCGGCGAGGCCCCCGGCCGGGTAGTCGAAGCGGGCTCGCCCGAGATCCACAGCGTCGTCGTGCACGAGCCGGTCGGCGTCTGCGCCATGATCACGCCCTGGAACTACCCGCTCCTCCAGGCCAGCTGGAAGATCGCCCCGGCGCTCGCCGCCGGCAACACCTTCGTGATCAAGCCGAGCGAGATCACCCCGCTCACCACCGTCGCCCTGATCGACCTGCTCGTCGAGGCCGGACTCCCCACCGGCGTCGCGGGCATCGTCACCGGCCCCGGTCACACGGTCGGCGCCCGGCTCGCCGAGCACCCCGACGTCGACCTGGTCTCCTTCACCGGCGGCCTGGTCAGCGGCACCAAGGTCGCCCAGGCCGCCGCCGTCACCGTCAAGAAGGTCGCCCTCGAACTCGGCGGCAAGAACCCCAACGTCGTCTTCGCCGACGCCTGCGCGACCGAGGAAGGCTTCGACACCGCCGTCGACCAGGCCCTCAACGCCGCCTTCATCCACAGCGGGCAGGTCTGCTCCGCGGGTGGCCGGCTCATCGTCGAGGAGTCGGTCCGCGAACGCTTCGTCGCCGAACTCGCCCGCCGCGCCGACAGGATCCGCCTCGGCCGCGGCACCGAGGACGGCGTCGAGTGCGGCCCGCTCGTCTCCGAGCAGCAGCGCGCCAAGACCGAGGACTTCGTCGCCTCCGCCCTCGCCGAGGGCGCCGTGCTGCGCAGCGGCGGCAAGCGCCCCGAGCCGTCCCCCCAGCGGCCCGAGAGCGGCTACTTCTACGAGCCGACCGTCCTCGACCAGTGCCACCGCGAGATGCGGGTCGTACGGGAGGAGGTCTTCGGACCGGTCCTCACCGTCGAGACCTTCCGCACCGAGGACGAAGCCGTAGCCCTGGCCAACGACACCGAGTACGGTCTGGCCGGTGCCGTCTGGACCGCCGACGCGGGACGGGCCCGCCGGGTCGCGGGCCGGCTGCGGCACGGCACCGTGTGGATCAACGACTTCCACCCCTACCTGCCGCAGGCGGAGTGGGGCGGCTTCGGCAAGAGCGGTGTCGGCCGCGAACTCGGCCCCGCGGGCCTGGCCGAGTACCGCGAGAGCAAGCACGTCTACCAGAACCTCGCGCCGAAGCCCGTCCGCTGGTTCACCGGCTGACTCCTCGCTCCTCCACGCTTCTTCTCGCTTCTCCAAGCGCCTCCCCGCACCATCCGCTCGCCCCACTGGAGTACCCCCATGCCAGATACCACTCACGTCTACGACTACCTCGTCATCGGCGGTGGCACGGCGGGATCGGTGATCGCCTCACGGCTCACCGAGAACCCGGACGTCACCGTCGCCGTCATCGAGGGCGGCCCCAGCGACGTCGGTCGCGACGACGTGCTCACCCTGCGCCGCTGGATGGGTCTGCTCGGCGGCGAGCTGGACTACGACTACCCCACCACCGAACAGCCGCGCGGCAACTCGCACATCCGGCACAGCCGCGCCCGCGTGCTAGGCGGCTGCTCCTCGCACAACACCCTCATCGCCTTCAAGCCGCTGCCGTCCGACTGGGACGAGTGGGAGGCCGCGGGCGCCAAGGGCTGGGGCGCGGTGCAGATGGAGGCGTACTTCGCGCGACTGAAGAACAACATCGTCCCCGTCGACGAGAAGGACCGGAACGCCATCGCCCGGGACTTCGTCGACTCCGCGCAGAAGGCGCTGGACGTCCCCCGGGTCGAGGGCTTCAACAAGAAGCCGTTCACCGAGGGCGCCGGCTTCTTCGACCTCGCCTACCACCCCGAGAACAACAAGCGTTCGTCCGCCTCGGTGGCGTACCTGCACCCGGTGATGGACGAGCGTCCCAACCTCACGCTCATGCTGGAGACCTGGGCCTACCAGCTCCAGCTCGACGGCACGCGCGCCGAAGGCGTCCACGTCCGCACCAAGGACGGCGAGGAGATCCTGGTCAAGGCCCGGAACGAGGTGGTGCTGTGCGCCGGCGCCGTCGACTCGCCGCGCCTGCTGATGCACTCCGGCATAGGCCCCCGCCAGGACCTCGAAGCGCTCGGCATACCGGTGGCGCTCGACCTGCCCGGCGTCGGCGAGAACCTGCTCGACCACCCCGAGTCGGTCATCGTCTGGGAGACCGACGGACCCATCCCGGACAACTCCGCGATGGACTCCGACGCCGGTCTGTTCGTGCGCCGGGACCCCGAACACGCGGGCCCCGACCTGATGTTCCACTTCTACCAGATACCGTTCACGGACAACCCGGAGCGCCTCGGCTACGAACGCCCGGAGTTCGGAGTCTCGATGACCCCGAACATCCCCAAGCCGAAGTCCCGCGGCCGCCTCCACCTCACCAGCGCCGACCCGTCCGTGAAGCCCGCCCTGGACTTCCGCTACTTCACCGACGAGGACGACTACGACGGCCGCACCCTCGTCGACGGCATCAGGATCGCCCGCGAGATCGCCAAGACCCAGCCGCTGGCCGGCTGGCTCAAGCGTGAGGTCTGCCCCGGCCCGGACGTCACCGGTGACGAGGAGCTGAGCGAGTACGCCCGCAAGGTCGCCCACACCGTCTACCACCCGGCGGGCACCTGCCGGATGGGCGCGGCCACCGACGAACAGGCCGTCGTCGACCCCGAGCTGCGTGTCCGGGGCCTGGAGGGCATCCGCATCGCCGACGCCTCCGTCTTCCCGACCATGCCCGCCGTGAACCCGATGATCGGCGTGCTCATGGTCGGCGAGCGTGCCGTCGAGCTGATCGGCGGTGACGCCCGATGAGTACCACCACCAGCGCCAGTACGCCGCCGGGTACCGACCAGGCCACCACCCCCGTCTTCTCCGTGGACGGTCTGTGGAAGGTCTTCGGCCCCAAGGCCGGCCGCGTCCCCGCCGACCCCGAACTGGCCGCCCTGAGCCCCGCCGACCTGCGCTCGGCCACCGGCTGCACGGCCGCCGTGGCCGACGTCTCCTTCGACGTGCGCAAGGGCGAGGTCTTCGTCGTCATGGGCCTGTCCGGCTCCGGCAAGTCCACCCTCGTCCGCTGCCTGACCCGGCTGATCGAGCCGACCGCCGGCTCCATCGCCATCGACGGCGAGGACGTCCGCGCCATGGACAAGTCCCGGCTGCGCGAACTGCGCCGGCACCGGGCCGCGATGGTCTTCCAGCACTTCGGCCTGCTCCCGCACCGCAGCGTCCTCGACAACGTGGCCTACGGCCTGGAGGTCCAGGGCATCGGCCGCGCCGAGCGCCGCGAGCGCGCCGCCGCCATCGTCGCCAAGGTCGGCCTGGAGGGCCTGGAGCAGCGCCGCCCCGGCCAGCTCTCCGGCGGACAGCGCCAGCGCGTCGGCCTCGCCCGCGCCCTCGCCGTCGACCCCGAGGTGCTGCTGTTCGACGAGCCGTTCAGCGCCCTCGACCCGCTGATCCGGCGGGACATGCAGGAGGAGGTCGTCCGGCTGCACCGTGAGGAGGGCCGCACGATGGTCTTCATCACCCACGACCTCCAGGAAGCCCTCAAGCTCGGTGACCGCATCGCCCTGATGCGCGACGGGCGCGTCGTCCAGCTCGGCACCCCGGAGGAGATCGTCGGCTCGCCCGCCGACGACTACGTCCGCGAGTTCGTCCGCGACGTCCCGCGCGAGCAGGTCCTCACCGTCCGTACGGCGATGCGCCCCGCGTCCTCGTCCGACGAGGCCGGCACCGGCCCGGCCATCCGCCCCGAGGCCACCGTCTCCGAGGCCATCGAGGCCGTCGCCCGCGCCGGCTCCCCGGCCCGCGTGATGTCCGACGGCCGCTGCCTGGGGGTTGTCGACGCGGAGACCCTGCTGTCGGTGGTGGCGGGCACAGCAGAGGTGGCCACCGCAGCCGCCGGTACTGCCCCAGCCGCCGCAGCAGGCGAGCCCGCCGCAGCCGACGGCGCCGCCTCGGCCGACCACCCAGCTGCGGGCAGTCGTGCCGCTGGGGCGGCGCCCGTCCCGCAGAAAGCGGCACCGGCCACGCGCCGCAAGCCGACCGCCCCGCCCTCCGCCACCACGGAGGAGCCCGCGTAATGGCAACGATCACCGCACCGGCCCAAAAGGCCGCCCCGCCGGGCATCCTTACCAACCGAGCCGTCCGCAAGCTCCTCACCCTGGCGGCGCTCACCGCGATCCTCGTCCCCCTGGCCGTCACCCAGTGGGGCGGCGCCACCTGGCCCGGCGCCCTCACCGTCGACCTCTCCGAGCCGCTCGGCAAGGCCAGCGACTGGATCATCGACAACCGCGACAGCCACCCGCTGTTCCTCTACTTCTTCGGCCACGTCAGCAACGTCGTCGTCCTCGCCGTACGCGCCGTGTACCTCGCCCTCCTCGCCGTCGGCTGGGCCGGGGTCACCGCGATCGGCGCCCTGGTCGCCTGGCGCGTGGCCGGCGTGAAGCTGGCGCTGGGCACGGCCGCCGCGTTCCTCGCCTGCGGGCTGCTCGGCATGTGGGTGCCGACCATGCAGACCCTCGCCCTGATGGTCGTCGCCGTCCTCGCGTCGGTCGTCGTGGGCGCCCTGCTGGGCCTCGCCGCCGGTCTGTCCGACCGGATGGACCGCGTCCTGCGCCCGGTGCTCGACACCATGCAGGTGCTGCCCGCCTTCGCCTACCTCCTCCCCGTCGTCCTGGTCTTCGGCATCGGCGTCCCCGCCGCCGTCCTGGCCACCGTCGTCTACGCCGCCCCGCCCATGGCCCGGCTCACCTCGCTGGGCCTGCGCGGCGCCGACAAGGAGGTCCTGGAGGCCGTCGAGTCCCTCGGCACCACCGCACGCCAGCGGCTGCTGACCGCCCGCGTCCCGCTGGCCCGCAAGGAACTCCTGCTCGGCGTCAACCAGACGATCATGATGGCGCTGTCCATGGCCGTCATCGCCTCCGTCATCGGCGCCGGCGGTCTCGGCGACCGCGTCTACCAGGCGCTCGCCTCGGTCGACGTCGGCGCCGCCCTCGCGGCCGGCATCCCCATCGTGCTGCTCGCCGTCGTCCTGGACCGCGTGACCGGCGCGGCGGGGGAGGAGCGCCTCGGGGTGCCCGGCAGGTCGCCGCTGACCTGGCTGTACGCCCTGGCCGTCGCCGCGGCCGTCGCGATCGCCGGACGCGTCGCCGGCTTCCTCGACTGGCCCGACGGCTGGGAGGTCAACATCGCCGAGCCCGTCAACCGGGCCGTCGACTGGATGACCGCCCACCTGTACTCCGGCGTCCCCGTCGTCGGCGGCACCGCCGACTGGGCCGCGCACTTCACCAGCTGGGTCCTCAACCCGCTCCGGGACGGCCTCCAGTGGCTGCCCTGGTGGTCGGTACTCCTCGTCGTCGCCGCCCTCGCGTGGCTGATCGGCACCTGGCGCACCGCGCTCACCGCCGTCCTCGCCATGGCCGCGATCGGTGTGCTCGGCGTGTGGAACCCGTCCCTGGACACGCTCTCGCAGGTGCTCGCGGCCGTCGCCGTGACCCTCGTCATCGGCTTCGCGACGGGCATCGCCGCCGCCCGCAGCCAGCGGTTCGAACGCCTGCTGCGACCGGTCCTGGACGTCTTCCAGACCATGCCGCAGTTCGTGTACCTGATCCCCGTCGTCGCCCTGTTCGGCGTAGGACGGGCGCCCGCCGTGGCCGCCGCGGTCGTCTACGCCCTCCCGGCCGTCGTCCGCATCACCGCCCAGGGCCTGCGCCAGGTCGACCCGGCCGCCCTGGAGGCGGCCCGCTCGCTCGGCGCCACCAGCGGACAGCAACTGCGCCAGGTCCAGCTCCCGCTGGCCCGCCGGTCGCTGCTGCTCGCCGTCAACCAGGGCGTCGTCCTGGTCCTCGCCGTCGTCATCATCGGCGGCCTGGTCGGCGGTGGCGCGCTCGGCTACCAGGTCGTCTTCGGCCTGGCCCAGGGAGACCTGGCGAGCGGCCTGGTGGCCGGCGCGGCCATCGTCTGCCTCGGCCTGATGCTTGACCGGGTCACCCAGCCCACCGGACGCCGCCCGAGGAAGGGAGCCTGACATGCGCGTACGTACCACCACGGCCGTCGCCTCGGCCGCCGCGCTGACGCTGCTCACCGGCTGCGGCGCCGCCGACATGACCAAGCAGGCGTCCCCGTTCGCCAACGCCCAGGGCGCCAAGACCGTCACCCTGTCCGTGCAGTCCTGGGTCGGCGCCCAGGCCAACGTGGCCGTCGCCCAGTACCTCCTGGAGCACGAACTCGGCTACCGCGTCGACACCGTCCAGGTCGACGAGGTCCCCGCCTGGGACGCGCTCAGCCAGGGCCGCGTCGACGCCATCCTGGAGGACTGGGGCCACCCCGAGCAGGAACAGCGGTACGTCAAGGACAAGAAGACCATCGCCCCCGCCGGCGACCTCGGCGTCACCGGGCACATCGGCTGGTTCGTCCCGACGTACTTCGCGAAGAAGCACCCGGACGTGACCAACTGGAAGAACCTCAACAAGTACGCCGACCTGCTGCGCACCGCGGAGAGCGGCGGCAAGGGCCAGCTGATGGACGGCTCCCCGTCCTACGTCACCAACGACAAGGCGCTGGTGAAGAACCTGAACCTGGACTACCAGGTAGTCTTCGCCGGCTCCGAGGCCGCCCAGATCACCCAGATCAAGCAGTTCGCCAAGGAGAAGAAGCCCTTCCTGAGCTACTGGTACACCCCCCAGTGGCTGTTCGAGAAGGTCCCGATGACCGAGGTGAAGCTGCCGCCGTACGAGGAGGGCTGCGACGCCGACCCGGAGAAGGTCGACTGCGCCTACCCGGTCACCCCGCTCCAGAAGTACCTCAACGCCGACTTCGCGAAGAAGGGCGGCAAGGCGGCGGACCTCCTCAAGAAGTTCAAGTGGACGACCGAGGACCAGAACCAGGTCTCCCTGATGATCGCCGAGCAGAAGATGCGGCCCGAGGAGGCGGCGAAGAAGTGGGTGGACAGCCACGAGTCCGTCTGGAAGAAGTGGCTGTCCTGACCCTCACCGCGTCAGCCGTGCCGCGACCTCCCGCACCGCCCCCTCGGCGTGCCGCTGGAGACCCGGCCCGAACGTGACCCGGGTGGCCCCGAGTCCGCCGAGTCCGGCGGGCGAGGGGCCCTCCCCGGGCCGCGCGAACACGTTCAGCGGGCCCTGGATCCCGGACCGCAGCAGCGGCAGCACACCGACCGGCGCGCCGATCGGGTACACGCAGTCGGCGCCCGCGGCCACGTACGCCGCGGCCCGCCCGATCGCCGCTCCCGGATCCTGGACGCCCCTGACGAACGTATCGATCCGGGCGTTGAGGAAGAGGCCGCCGCCCGACTCGGCCCGCACCTCGGCCAGCCACTCGGCGTGCTCCGCCGGATCCTTGAGCACCCCGTCCGCCGAGTCCTCCAGGTTGCAGCCCACGGCGCCCGCCTCCAGGAGCCGCTCCACCAGCTCCTTCGGCGCCAGCCCGTAGCCGCCCTCGACGTCCGCCGACACCGGCACGTCCACGGCCCGCGCGATCCGCGCGACGGCGGCGAACATCTCGTCGGCCGGGGTCCGCCCGTCCTCGTACCCGAGACTGGCCGCGACCCCCGCGCTCGGCGTCGCCAGCGCCGGAAACCCGGCCTCCGCGAAGACCCGCGCGCTCGCCGCGTCCCAGGGGCCGGGCAGGACGTGGGGGTACCCCCACGCCTTTAAGGCAGTGGGGGAGGGTCTTCTGGCGTACGGCCGTGGTGCAGCGCCCGGAACCGCTCGGCCCCCGTCGTCACCACTCCGTGCTCCCCGCCGGAATCCGCCGCGCGACCATCAGCCGGTTCCAGCTGTTGATCGCCGCGATCAGCGCGAGCAGGTGGGCCAGCCCGTCGGCGTCGAAGTGCCGGGCGGCCTCCTCGTACACCGCGTCGGGCACGGACCCCTCGGTCGGCACCGTCACCGCCTCGGTCAGCGCCAGCGCGGCCCGCTCCCGCGCGTCGAAGACCTCCCCGGCCTCCTCCCAGGCGGCGAGCAGATCCAGCTGCCGCTCACTCACCCCCTGCTTGCGGGCGATGCCCAGGTGCATGTCGAGGCAGAAGGCGCAGTGGTTGAGCTGCGAGGCGCGGATCTGCACCAGCTCGGCGAGGCCCGGGTCGCCCAGGCGCCGCTTGGCGGCCGCGCCGACCGCCTGGAGCGCCGTACGGACACCTGCGTCCAGGTGCGTGGTACGGGCCGTCACGCGTACTGTCCCGGCGTGTAGTGCCCCGGCGTCAGCCGGCAGGTCACCCCGAAGCGGTTCCAGGCGTTGATCACCGTGATCGCGGCGATCAGCTGAGCCAGCTCCGGCTCGTCGAAGTGCGCGGCGGCCTTCTCGTAGACCGCGTCCGGCACGAAGCCGTCGGTCAGCACGGTCACCGCCTCGGTCAGCTCGATCGCCGCCAGCTCCTTCTCCGTGTAGAAGTGCCGCGACTCGTCCCAGGCGGCGAGCTGCACGATCCGCTCCACGCTCTCCCCGGCCGCCAGAGCGTCCTTGGTGTGCATGTCCAGGCAGAAGGCGCAGTGGTTCAGCTGGGAGGCGCGGATCTTCACCAGCTCCCCCAGCTTCGGGTCGAGCCCCTGCGTGGCGGCCTTGTCCAGGCGCAGCATCGCCTTCCAGACCTCGGGGGCGTGCTTCGCCCACTCCAGCCGGGGTGCGTGTTCGGCGGCGAAGGCCTCGGGGGCGGTGGTGGTGTTCTCGTTCGTAGTCATGCCACCGAGCCTAGGAGCGATGCAGCCCAGGGGTATGGTCCATTCCCATGGCGAAATCATGGGCCACTTTCGGTGTCGACCTGCATCTGGACCGCTCCGGACCCGGCCTGCGCCGGAGCCTCACCGAGGCGCTGCGCGAGGCGGTCCGAGGCGGCCGGCTGGCGCCCGGCACCCGGTTGCCCTCCTCCCGCTCGCTCGCCGCCGACCTGGGCGTGGCCCGCAACACGGTCGCCGAGGTCTACGCCGACCTGATCGCCGAGGGCTGGCTCGCCGCCCGGCAGGGCTCCGGCACCCGGGTCGCCGACCGCACGCCCGCCACCCCCGGACACCGCCCGGCACCCCACCCGCGGGAACCGGGCCGCCCGGCCTATGACCTCGTCCCGGGCACGCCCGAACTGGCCTCGTTCCCCCGCGCCCAGTGGCTCAGGGCCGCCCGCCGCGCCCTGTCCGCCGCCCCCGACCAGGCCCTCGGCTACGGCGACCCCCGCGGCCGCGTGGAACTGCGCACGGCGCTCGCCGGATACCTGTCCCGCGCGCGGGGCGTGCACGCCGACCCCGACCGGATCGTGGTGTGCGCCGGCTTCCTCGGCGGCCTCGGTGTCCTCGCCGAACTGCTGCGCCGCCGGGGCGGGAACGCCGTCGGCGTCGAGTCCTACGGCCTGCCCCACCACCGCCGGCTGGTCCAGCGCGCGGGCTGCGACACGCCTCCGCTGCCCTTCGACGACCGCGGCACCCTCCCGCCCGACGACCCGGCCGCCGCCGGCGCCGTCCTGCTGACCCCCTCCCACCAGTTCCCCCTCGGCCTCCCGTTGCTCCCCGAGCGCCGGACGGCGCTGATCGACTGGGCCCGCCGCACCGGAGGCCTGGTCCTGGAGGACGACTACGACGGCGAGTTCCGCTACGACCGCCAGCCCGTCGGCGCCCTCCAGGGCCTCGACCCCGACCGCGTCGTCTACCTGGGCACCGCCAGCAAGTCCCTCGCCCCCGCCCTGCGCCTGGGCTGGCTGGTACTGCCGCCCGCGCTCGTCGAGGAGGTCATGGACGGCATGGCGGGCCGCACCCCGGGCGTCCTCGACCAGCTGACCCTCGCCGAGTTCCTGGGCTCCGGCGACTACGACCGCCACGTCCGCTCCGCCCGCCTGCGCTACCGGCGCCGCCGCGACGCCCTGGTCGCCGCCCTCGCCGAACGGGCGCCCGGCGTCCGCGTCACCGGCATCGCCGCCGGACTCCACGCCGTCCTCGAACTGCCGCCCGGCACCGAGCGGCAGGCCGTCCGCGCCGCGGCCTGGCACGGACTCGCGGTCCACGGCCTGTCCACGTTCCGGCACCCCGACGCGGCCGTCCCCCCGCTGGACGCCCTCGTCGTCGGCTACGGCACCCCGCCCGACCACGCCTGGGCGGGGGCCCTGGACGCCCTGTGCCGGGCGCTGCCGTAAAGTCCACCCGCGACGGGGGCCGTACACTCGATCGGCCCAACTGTCGTACAACCGCACGGACAACGGGGAGACGAGGAAATGGCAGAGACCCGGCGACGGCTGCGGTCGAGCACCGTGGTGCTCGGCGGCATGGGAATGCTCGCGGCGGCCCTGAGCGCATGCGGCTCGGACCCCGACCGCCGCTGCGTGGACCGCGACAGCTACGACTACCTCAACGGCTACAAGGTCGTCGCCGACAAGAACTGCAAGTCGGGCTCGTCCGGCAGCTCGTACGGCAAGGGCGGCAAGAAGAAGACCTCGGCCGACGCCGACTGGTACTACGACGCCGACGTGAGCGGCGGCTGGGCCGACGACGGCACCTTCAGCCGGTCCGAGGCCGTGGACCGGGGCGGCTTCGGCTGCTCGGGCTCCGGCAGCGGCGGCGGCTGAGCACGTGGAACGCCGTACCGTCACCCCGCGCACCGGCTGGCAGGAGACCGTCGAGGAACAGGGCCTGATCTACCCCCTGACCCGCTACCCCGACGGCTCCCTGCGCCCCTACTGGGACGAGAGCGCCCACTACGTCTTCTCCCTGCCGGAGGTCGAGGCGCTGGAGGAGGTCGTCGAGGAACTCCACCGCATGTGCCTGGCGGCCGCCGAGCACATCGTCACCCACGACCGCTTCACCGACCTGGGCATCACCGACCCCCGTATCGTCCGGGCGGTCTCCGAGGCCTGGCACCGCCGCGCCGAACTCCCCTCCGTCTACGCCCGCTTCGACCTGCGCTACGACGGCACCGGGCCCGCCAAGCTCCTGGAGTACAACGCGGACACCCCGACCTCCCTGGTCGAGGCCGCGTCCCCGCAGTGGTTCTGGATGGAGGAGCGCTTCCCCGGCGCCGACCAGTGGAACAGCCTCCACGAGCGGCTGATCGACGCCTGGAAGAAGCAGGCCGCCCTGCTCCCGCCCGGCAACCCCCTGTACTTCGCGCACTCCTCGGACGACGAACTCGGCGAGGACCTGATGACGGTCGCCTACCTCAAGGAGACCGCCGAACAGGCCGGCCTGGAGACCGACTGGATCTCCATGGAGGAGATCGGCTGGGACCGCCTCTCCGGCCGCTTCGTCGACAACAAGCTGCGTTTCATCCGCAGCCTCTTCAAGCTCTACCCCTGGGAGTGGCTCACCACCGACCGCTTCGCCGGCCACGTCCTGGACACCCTCGACAACGGCGGCGGCACCGGCACCACCCTGTGGATCGAGCCCGCCTGGAAGATGCTGCTCAGCAACAAGGCCCTGCTGGCCATCCTCTGGGAGCTGTACCCGGACCACCCCAACCTCCTGGCCGCCTACCTGGACGGCCCCCGCGAGCTGGCGGACACCACCGGCTGGGTCGCCAAGCCCCTCCTGGGCCGCGAGGGCGCGGGCGTCACCCTCCACGACCCGGGCACCGCCCCCGTCATCCGCGACGAGCCCTGCTGCTACCAGGAACTGGCCCCCCTCCCCGACTTCGACGGCAACCGCGTAGTCCTGGGCGCCTGGGTGGTGGAGAACGAGTCGGCGGGTCTGGGTATCAGGGAGTCGAGCGGCCTGGTGACGGACGAATACGCCCGCTTCTTGCCCCACGTGATCTTGTGACTGGCCCTTGAATGGCCCCGCAGGGGCCTTCAAGGGGCGCGGGGCTGTGACATGTGCGGCTCCGCCGCGTGGGCGCGACCAGCCACGACGCACCCGCAGTCCGCGACGGACAACAACCCGGCAGACGCCGTCCGGTAACCTGGCCCCCGGGCCGTAACTGGCGCGCTGGGATGGACCAACCATCGGGGAGCGGCCCAAGAAGAACATGTGCCGTGCGCCTGGGCCGTCCGTACCGTGAACGCTGAACACAACGTCCGGAGGCCGACATGCCCGCAGAACTCACCCCCGAGTCCGTTGCCTACCGAGCCGCGCTCGAAGCCATCCGCGCAGTCGAGCCCCGCGTAGCGGACGCCATCGGCCAGGAGGTCACCGACCAGCGCGAGATGCTCAAGCTGATCGCCTCGGAGAACTACGCCTCCCCGGCCACGCTCCTCGCGATGGGCAACTGGTTCAGCGACAAGTACGCCGAGGGCACCATCGGCCGCCGCTTCTACGCCGGCTGCCGCAACGTCGACACCGTCGAGTCCCTCGCCGCCGAGCACGCCCGCGAACTCTTCGGCGCCCGCCACGCCTACGTCCAGCCGCACTCCGGCATCGACGCCAACCTGGTCGCCTTCTGGGCCGTCCTCGGCGCCCGCGTCGAGGTGCCCTTCCTGGAGAAGACCGGCGCCCGCCAGGTCAACGACCTGACCGACGCCGACTGGGCCGAGCTGCGCCAGGCCTTCGGCAACCAGCGGATGCTCGGCATGTCCCTGGACGCCGGCGGCCACCTCACCCACGGCTTCCGCCCGAACATCTCCGGCAAGATGTTCGACCAGCGCTCCTACGGCACCGACCCGACCACCGGCCTCATCGACTACGAGGCCCTGCGCGCCTCGGCCCGCGAGTTCAAGCCGCTGATCATCGTCGCCGGCTACTCGGCGTACCCCCGGCTGGTGAACTTCCGCATCATGCGGGAGATCGCCGACGAGGTGGGCGCGACCCTGATGGTCGACATGGCGCACTTCGCCGGCCTGGTGGCGGGCAAGGTGCTGACCGGCGACTTCGACCCGGTTCCGCACGCACAGATCGTGACGACGACCACCCACAAGTCGCTGCGCGGCCCGCGCGGCGGCATGGTCCTGTGCGACGACTCCCTCAAGGACCAGGTCGACCGCGGCTGCCCGATGGTCCTCGGCGGCCCGCTCCCGCACGTCATGGCCGCCAAGGCCGTCGCCCTCGCCGAGGCCAGGCAGCCCGCGTTCCAGGACTACGCCCAGCGCATCGTCGACAACGCCCGCGCCCTCGCCGAGGGCCTGATGCGCCGCGGCGCCACCCTGGTCACCGGCGGCACCGACAACCACCTCAACCTGATCGACGTGGCGTCCTCCTACGGCCTCACCGGCCGCCAGGCCGAGGCCGCCCTCCTCGACTCCGGCATCGTCACCAACCGCAACGCCATCCCGTCCGACCCGAACGGCGCCTGGTACACCTCCGGCATCCGCATCGGCACCCCGGCCCTCACCACCCGCGGCCTGGGCACGACGGAGATGGACGAGGTCGCGGCCCTGATCGACCGCGTCCTGACGACGACGGAACAGGGCACGACGAAGTCGGGCGCCCCGTCGAAGGCGTCCCACGTCCTGGACGAGAAGATCGCGCAGGAAATCGCCCAGCGAGCCACGGACCTGGTGGCAGGTTTTCCCTTGTACCCGGAGATCGACCTCGGCTGAGCATGCCGCCAAGGGCAGCTCACCCAGGGGCGCGGGGCTGTGTCGATGTGCGGCTCCGCCGCGTGGGCGCGACCAGCCCCCACCGGCCCGCAGTTCCCCACGCACAGACCCCCCCGATCTCTCTGAGACAATAAAAAACATGGCGACAGACCACCCCCGCGTACTCTCCGGCATCCAGCCCACCGCCGGCTCGTTCCACCTCGGCAACTACCTCGGCGCCGTCCGGCAGTGGGTGGCCCTCCAGGAGACCCACGACGCGTTCTACATGGTCGTCGACCTGCACGCCATCACGGTCCCGCAGGACCCGAAGGAACTGCGGGCCAACACCCGGCTGGCCGCCGCCCAGCTCCTGGCGGCCGGCCTGGACCCGGACCGCTGCACGCTCTTCGTGCAGAGCCACGTCCCCGAGCACGCCCAGCTCGCCTGGGTCATGAACTGCCTCACCGGCTTCGGCGAGGCGAGCCGCATGACCCAGTTCAAGGACAAGTCCGCCAGGCAGGGCGCCGACCGCGCCTCCGTAGGCCTGTTCACGTACCCGGTCCTCCAGGTCGCGGACATCCTGCTCTACCAGGCCAACGAGGTCCCGGTCGGCGAGGACCAGCGCCAGCACGTCGAGCTGACCCGCGACCTGGCCGAGCGCTTCAACGGCCGCTTCGGCGAGGCGTTCACCGTGCCCTCCCCGTACATCCTCAGGGAGACGGCGAAGATCTACGACCTCCAGGACCCGTCGATCAAGATGAGCAAGTCGGCGTCCACGCCGAAGGGCCTGATCAACCTCCTGGACGAGCCCAAGGCCACCGCCAAGAAGGTGAAGAGCGCGGTCACCGACACGGACACCGTGATCCGCTTCGACCGCGAGCACAAGCCGGGCGTCAGCAACCTCCTCTCGATCTACTCGGTGCTCACCGGTGCGGAGATCGCCGAACTGGAGCAGAAGTACGCCGGGAAGGGCTACGGCGCGCTCAAGACGGACCTCGCCGACGTCATGGTCGAGTTCGTGACCCCCTTCCGGGAGCGGACCCAGCAGTACCTGGACGACCCGGAGACGCTGGACTCGATCCTGGCCAAGGGCGCCGAGAAGGCACGCGCCGTCGCCGCCGAGACCCTCTCCCGGACGTACGACATGGTGGGCTTCCTGCCCGCCAAGCACTGACCCGGGGCACCGCCCCGCACTGTTCCCGGCGCCGTCCGTGCGCCCCGGCATGCCGCCGTAGCGCTGCACATCACTCCGGTTGCGCCTGCCCCGGGCACGGTCGTGGCCGTACAGTCGATAGCCGGGTGTCCGACACAGCGGCATACACCGAGTGACACGTAACGACAGGAGACGACGTGGGGACCGTAACGATCGGCGTGTCGATCGCGGTCCCGGAGCCTCACGGCAGCAAGCTCCAGCAGCTGCGCGCGGGCTTCGGCGACGCCGCTGCTCACGGCATCCCCACGCACGTCACCCTGCTGCCGCCGACCGAGGTCGACGGCAGCGCGCTGCCCGCGGTCGAGGCGCATCTGGCGGAGGTGGCGGCGCGCGGCCGGCCCTTCCCGATGCGGCTGTCCGGCACCGGGACCTTCCGTCCGCTGTCGCCCGTGGTCTTCGTCCAGGTGGTCGAGGGCGCCGCGGCCTGCTCCTGGCTGCAGAAGCGGGTGCGCGACGCGTCCGGTCCGGTGCCACGCGAACTGCAGTTCCCGTACCACCCGCACGTCACCGTGGCGCACGGCATCGAGGAAGCGGCGATGGACCGCGCCTACGAGGAGCTGTCCGACTACGCGGCCCAGTGGCCCTGCACCGGCTTCGCGCTCTACGAGCAGGGCCCCGACGGGGTGTGGCGCAAGCTGCGCGAGTTCCCCTTCGGCAGCGCCACGGTGCCCCCGCAGGCCGGACGCGTGGAGAGCGGCTCGCTCCCCGGCCGGTAATCCGGAGCCCACGCGGCAGCCGGACCTCACACCGGCAGCCGCCGGAACAGCGTCCGCGGCAGGTGCCGTACCGCCGACATCACCACCCGCAGCGCGCCGGGCACCCACACCGTCTCCGAGCGCCGCCGCAGCCCCAGCTCGATCGCCGTGGCGACCGCCTCGGGCGTCGTGGCGAGCGGCGCCTCCTCCATCCCGGCGGTCATCCGCGACCGTACGAACCCGGGGCGTACGACCATGACGTGCACGCCCGTGCCGTGCAGCGCGTCGCCCAGGCCCTGCGCGAAGGCGTCCAGGCCGGCCTTGCTGGAGCCGTAGATGAAGTTGGCGCGCCGGGCCCGCTCGCCGGCCACGGAGGAGAGCACCACCAGGGAGCCGTGGCCCTGGGCCTGCAGCGCCCGCGCGCTGACCAGGCCGGCCGAGACCGCGCCGGTGTAGTTGGTCTGCGCGACCCGCACGGCGTTCAGCGGCTCGCGCTCGTCGTGCGCCTGGTCGCCCAGGATGCCGAAGGCGAGCAGCACCAGGTCGACGTCGCCCTCGGCGAAGACCTTGCCGAGCGCCGCCTCGTGGGACTCGGGGTCGAGCGCGTCGAAGGCGACGGTGCGCACCTCGGCGCCGAGGCCGCGCAGCTGCTCGGCCGCCGCGTCCAGGGCGGGGGAGGGGCGGCCGGCCAGCCACACCGTGCGGGTGCGGCGGGCCACCAGGCGGCGCGCGGTGGCGAGCGCGATCTCGGACGTACCGCCGAGGACGAGCAGGGACTGGGGGAGGCCGAAGGCGTCCTTCACGACAGCTCCAGAGGGGTCAGAGGGGGAGGCGGCGGGCCAGGTCGGACACGAACACCCCGCGCGGGTCCAGCTCCGCGCGCAGCGCGCGGAAGTCGTCGAGGCGCGGGTACATCGCGGCGAGCAGTTCGGGCCGCAGCCGCGAGTCCTTGGCGAGGTAGACCCGCCCGCCCGCCTGCGCGACCTCCTCGTCCAGCTCGTCCAGGAAGGTGCCGAGGCCGGGCAGGCCCACCGGGATGTCCAGGGCCAGGGTCCAGCCGGGCACGGGGAAGGAGAGCCAGCCCGGATCGGCCTCGCCGAACCGCTTGAGGACGGCCAGGAAGGACGGGCAGCGGCGGTCCGAGATGCGCCGCACGATCCGGCGCAGGGTGTCCTCCCGGCCCTCGCCGACGACGAACTGGTACTGCACGAAGCCGCCGCGGCCGTAGATCCGGTTCCAGTGCGGGACGCCGTCCAGGGGGTGGAAGAAGGTGGAGATCCGCTGGAGCCGGCCCCGGCTGAACCGGGGGGACTTGCGGTACCACAGCTCGTTGAACAGGCCGACCGTGGTCCGGCCGAGCAGTCCGTCCGGGACGAGGTCGGGGGCGGCCGGGAGGCGGGTGGTGCGGAAGGCCAGCGGCGTGCGCCGCGCGCGGGAGCGGGCGGGCAGCGCGTCCAGCGGGGCGTGGTCGCCGCGGGTGAGCACCGCGCGGCCGGTCGCCCTGCCGCGCGCGAGGAGGTCGATCCAGGCGACCGAGTAGCGGTAGCGGTGGTCGGTGGCCGTCAGACGGGCCATCAGGTCGTCCAGGTCGTCGGCGCGCTCGGTGTCGACGGACATCAGCGCGGTCTCGACCGGCTGGAGCCGCAGGGTCGCCGTGAGGATCACCCCGGTCAGGCCCATGCCGCCGGCGGTCGCGTCGAACAGGGGCGTGCCCGGGGTGACGGCGCGGACCCCGCCGTCGGCGGTGAGCAGCTCCAGGGAGACCACGTGCCGTGCGAAGGACCCCGACACGTGGTGGTTCTTGCCGTGGATGTCCGCGCCGATCGCTCCGCCGACCGTCACGTAGCGGGTGCCGGGCGTCACCGGTACGAACCAGCCGAGCGGCAGCAGCACCTCCATCAGCCGGTGCAGGGAGACCCCCGCGTCGCAGAGCACGGTGCCGCCGGCGGCGTCGACGGCGTGCACGCGGTCCAGGGCCGTCATGTCAAGCACGGCGCCCCCCGCGTTCTGCGCGGCGTCCCCGTACGCCCGTCCCAGCCCCCGCGCGATGCCGCCGCGGGCTCCGCAGTCCCGGACGGCCAGGGCGGCCTCCTCGTACGTCCGCGGGCGGATCAGACGGGCCGCGGTGGGCGCGGTGCGGCCCCAGCCGGTGACGGGTCCCCAGTCGGTGTCGGCAGACATGCCGGTGACCGTATCGCCCCTATGCGAATGATCAGCCCCAAAACATAACGCTTATACCCGAAACGGGTGATTAATGGTATGTCGCTCGATCGTGCCGTACTTCCCGTGCGGCAGGCGTGAACAGTGAGTCGGCATGGACGACCTCGACGACATGGACCACCGGATCGTCACGGCGCTCAGAGCCTGCGGCACGGACCCGCGCGTGGCCGGCGCCGCGCGCGCCCTGTCCTGGGCCGGGGAGCACGGAGCCCTGTGGCTCGCCTCGGGTCTCGCCGGAGCCGCCGTGGACCGCGGGCGGCGCGGGGCCTGGCTGCGCGGCACCGCGCTCACCGCGGGCGCCCACGTCCTCAGCATGGCCGTGAAGCGGGTCGTGCGCCGCCCGCGCCCGGCACACGTCGTGCCCCTGGTGCGCACCGCCGGCCGGCACTCGTTCCCCAGCTCCCACGCCACCTCGGCCGCGGCCGCCGCCGTCGCCTTCGGCGCGCTCGGCGTGCCCGCGGTCCGGCCGCTGGCCGCCGCGGTGTGCGCCTCCCGGCTGGTCGTCGGGGTCCACTACCCCTCGGACGTCGCGGCCGGCGCGGCCCTGGGCGCGCTCACGGCCCGGCTCGGCGCCGGCTGGATGCGGGGAGGCACCCGTGACTGACACGGCCGTCCTGCGGCAACACGCCCCGCAGCGGCCGGGGGAGCCCGCGCCCCGCGCGAAGGGCGTGCTCGGCGGCCTCCTCAGGACCGCACGCCCCCGCCAGTGGATCAAGAACGTCCTGGTCGTCGCCGCCCCGGCCGCCGCGGGCGAGCTGTTCTCGGTGCCCGCGCTGAGCCGGCTCGCCCTGGTCTTCGTGCTGTTCACCGCCTCCGCCTCGGCCGTCTACCTCGTCAACGACGCCCGCGACGCCGAGGCCGACCGCGCCCACCCCGTCAAGCGGCACCGCCCGGTCGCGGCCGGACAGGTCCCGGTGCCGCTCGCGTACGCGGCCGGCGGTCTCCTCGGCGTCCTCGCGCCCCTCGTCGCGGCCCGGCTGTGCCCGCCGTCCGTCGCGGCCCTGCTGACCGCCTACCTCGCGATGCAAGTGGCGTACTGCGTCGCCCTCAAGCACGTCCTCGTCGTCGACCTGGCCGTCGTCGCCACCGGCTTCCTGATGCGGGCGATGATCGGCGGACTAGCGCTCGGCATCCCCCTGTCGCGCTGGTTCCTCATCACGACCGGCTTCGGCGCGCTGTTCATGGTCGCCGCCAAGCGGTACTCCGAGGCCGTCCAGATGGCCGGGCAGCCGGGTGCCACCCGCGCGCTGCTCACCGAGTACACCACCGGCTATCTCCGCTTCGTCTGGCAGCTCGCGGCCGGCGTCGCCGTCCTCGGCTACTGCCTGTGGGCCATGGAGGAGGGCGGCGTCCCGCACACCAGCGTGCTGCCGTGGCGCCAGCTGTCCATGGTCGCCTTCGTCCTCGCCGTCCTGCGCTACGCCGTCTTCGCCGACCGCGGCACCGCGGGCGAACCAGAGGGCGTCGTCCTGCGCGACCGGGCGCTCGCGCTGATCGGCGTGGTCTGGGTGGCGATGTACGGCCTGGCGGTGGCCAATTGGTAGCCGACCGGCGCGAGCTGGCCGGCTTCGCCTCCGTGGGCCTGCTCGCCTACGCAGTCGACCTCGGTCTCTTCACCTGCCTGCGCGGTCCGGCCGGCCTCGACCCGCTCAGCGCCAAGACGCTGTCCTTCGTCGCCGGCTGCGCGGTGGCGTACGCGGGCAACGCGCTGGGCACCTACCGGCACACCCGCCCCCGGGGACTGCGCCCCTGTGCCGTGTTCGTCGCGGTGAACCTCGCCGGTGCCGCCGTGCAACTGCTGTGCCTGACCGTCAGCCACTACGGCCTCGGCCTCACCTCGCAGCGCGCCGACACCGTCTCCGGCGCCGGCATCGGCATGGTCCTGGGCACGATCCTGCGGTTCTGGGGCACAAGGACACTGGTCTTCCGGGCCGGGGACGGATCCGGTGGCCGGACGAGATCATGGACCGGGACGAGCGGGGGCAGGGTCGGATCATGGACTGGCTGAAGAAGCTCCCCGTCGTGGGACCGTGGATCGCACGCCTGATGACCACGCACGCGTGGCGCTCGTACGAACGACTCGACCGGGTGAAGTGGGCACGCCTGGCCGCCGCCATGACGTTCACCAGCTTCGTCGCGCTCTTCCCGCTGCTGAGCCTGGCCGCGGCCATCGCCGCCGCCACCCTCAGCAAGGACCAGCAGGACCAGCTGCAGGACAAGATCGCCGAGCAGATCCCCGGCATCTCCGACCAGCTGAACATCCAGGACCTGGTCGACAACGCCGGCACCGTCGGCCTCATCGCCGGCCTCCTGCTGCTGTTCACCGGCATGGGCTGGGTCGAGGCCACCCGGGGCTGTCTGCGCGCCGTCTGGGAGCTGCCCGACGAGGAGGAGAACCCCGTCCTGCACCGGGCCAAGGACGCGGGCGTCCTCGTCGGTCTCGGCGGCGCGCTGCTGGTCACCGTCGCCATCTCCACCGTCGCCTCGGCGCTGGTCGGCTGGATCATCCGCTCGATCGGCCTCGCCGAGGGCGGCGTCGGCGGCGTCCTGCTCTACGTCGCCGCCTTCGCCGTGGCCGTCCTCGCCGACTTCCTCCTGCTGCTGTACGTGCTCACCCTGCTCCCCGGCGTCCAGCCCGAGCGCCGCCGCCTGATCGTCGCCGCGCTGATCGGCGCGATCGGCTTCGAACTGCTGAAGCTGCTGCTCAGCGGCTACATGCAGGGCGTCGCGGCGAAGAGCATGTACGGCGCCTTCGGCGTCCCCGTGGCCCTGCTGCTGTGGATCAACTTCACCTCGAAGCTGGTGCTGTTCGCCGCCGCCTGGACGGCGACCGGAAGCAAGGCGCAGGAGCTCGGGAGCGGGGGCGACGACGGTGCCGACGCCCCGGACGTCACGGGCGGGTCCGGCGGCGGACCAGGTCCGGCAGCGGCCACTTCCGGTTGACCAGGAACGCGCCGCCCGCGAGCAGCACCAGCACCCCGGCCGTGATGCCGGCCGCGATCCCGACCCCGCCGGAGCCGTCCGAGGCCGTCGCGCCCGCCACCGGCCTGGTGCCCGCCGCGCCCTTCCCGGTGCCGCCGGCCTCACCGGAGGCGTCCGGCCCGGGGCTCGCCTGCGCGGCGCTCTTCGGCCGCACCAGCTCGCCCACCGGCCGCGTCCTGCCGGCCGCCGCGAAGCCCCAGTCGAACAGGCGGGCCGTCTCCTTGTAGACCTCGTTGTGCTCGTCCTTGGCCGGGTTCATCACCGTGACGAGCAGCACCTTGCCGTTCCGCTCGGCGACGCCCGTGAAGGTGGCGCCCGCGTTGGTGGTGTTGCCGTTCTTCACGCCCGCGATGCCCGGGTAGACCTCCATGTCCGAGTCGCCGGACAGCAGCCGGTTGGTGTTCTGGATCTCGAAGGGCTTGCGGGTCGTCCCGCCCTTCTTGTCCTTCTCCGTCTGGCCGGGGAACTTCGCGCGGACCGTCGAGGCGTACTCGCGGAAGTCCTTCTTCTGCAGCCCCGAGCGCGCGAAGAGCGTCAGGTCGTACGCGGAGGAGACCTGGCGCGGCGCGTCGTAGCCGTCGGGGCTGACCACGTTGGTGTCGAGGGCCTGGAGCTCCTCGGCGTGCTCGTTCATGTCCGCGACGGTCCGGTCGACCCCGCCGTTCATCGCGGACAGCACGTGCACGGCGTCGTTGCCGGAGCGCAGGAAGACCCCGAGCCACAGGTCGTGGACGGTGTAGGTCTCCTCCTCCTTGACACCGACCAGGCTGGAGCCGGCGCCGATGCCCGCGAGGTCGGAGACCTCCACCTTGTGCTTGGTCGTCTTCGGCCACTTCGGCAGCAGCGTGTCGGCGAACAGCATCTTCAGGGTGCTCGCCGGGGCCAGCCGCCAGTGCGCGTTGTGCGCGGCGAGCACGTCGCCGGACTCGGCGTCCGCCACGATCCAGGAACGAGCCGTGAGGCCCTTGGGCAGCACGGGCGCCCCACCCGCCAGGTCCACCTGCGTGCCGGGCTTCCCGAGCCGCGCGCCGCCCACGGTCGACATCGACGCGGGCGGAGTGGGCGTCGGACTCTTGGAGGGGTCGGGGGCCGCGAGTGCGGCGGGGGAGAGCACGGCGAGTGCGGTCAGGGCGGCGGAGGTGACCGACAGGGTTCGCCTGAGGGCCTTCTTGGGTGCGGGCACGAGCGAGAACGTACCTCCCGCGAGCGGGCCCTTCCCACCCCCCTCCCCACCCCGCGCACGGTTCAGGACAGCGTGCGGCGATACTGAAACCATGCCGTGCTCACCCGGGGGACAACCCCCGGACCCCCGGCCGATCGAGGGTGTGCGGCGTTGTGAGGAAAGGTCCGTTTTTGTGAAGCTCAGCCGCCCCGTCTCCTGGTTCCTGCTCGCTTTCGGGGTGTGGAGCTGGATCATCTGGATCACTTTCGTCAAAAATTTGATCAAGGACAGCAGCGGGCTCGCCTTCGAGGACGGCGACCCCACGGCGTACTTCTGGGTGCACCTGCTGCTCGCCGTCGTCTCCTTCGTATTGGGGACGGTCGTCGGGGGCATCGGGTTGCGTTCGGTGCGCGTACTGCGCCGAAGGTCATAGGCGTCGCGGACGTCTCAACCGAGGGGATACGGCGGCATGGTGGTCGTCTTCGCGCTGGTCGCGCTGGCAGTGGTGAGCGTCCTCGTGACGTCCAACTGGTACGTGTGGCGGCGCCTGTTCCGTGACACGACCCGGGGTCCGGGCCGGGTGCGCCGTGTCGGCGGGGCGGTGATCGCCGGGGGCTGGGTGCTGACCGTCGGCGCCCTGGTCGCCGAGCGCGCGGGCGCCCCCTTCTGGCTCCAGCAGGTGCTGGCCTGGCCGGGCTTCCTGTGGCTGGCGCTCTCTATCTACCTGCTCCTCGCGTTGCTGGCGGGCGAGGTCGTCCGTCCGCTGCTGCGGCGGTTCCTGGAGCGACGGGCCGCGCGGCGGGCCGGCGCGGAGCCGCTGAGGTCCCAGGCCACGGACCCGGAGCGGATACCGGCCGCCACGGCCCCGCCCGAGCAGCCGGAGCCCTCCGAGCCGGGCCGCCCGCCCGAGGCGCCCCAGCCGCCCGAGACGCCCGAGGCCCCTGACAGCCCTCTCGCCCTCCCCTCCCGCCGCCTGTTCGTCTCCCGCGTGGTCGCCGGCGCCGCCGCCGCGGCGGCCGTCGGGACGGTCGGTTACGGCACGTACGGCGTGCTGAACGGCCCGTCGGTCAAGCGGGTCACCGTGCCGCTGGCCAAGCTCCCGCGCGCGGCGCACGGCTACCGCATCGCCGTGGTCAGCGACATCCACCTCGGCCCGGTGCTCGGCCGCGGCTTCGCGCAGAAGGTCGTCGACACGATCAACTCCACGCAGCCCGACCTCATCGCCGTCGTCGGCGACCTGGTCGACGGCAGCGTGAAGGACCTCGGCCCGGCGGCGGCCCCGCTGGCCCAGCTGAGGGCCCGGGACGGCGCGTACTTCGTCACAGGCAACCACGAGTACTTCTCCGGCGCCGAGCAGTGGGTCGACGAGGTGCGGCGGCTCGGTCTGCTCCCGCTGGAGAACGCCCGCACCGAACTGCCCCACTTCGACCTCGCCGGCGTCAACGACGTCGCGGGCGAGGAGGAGGGCCAGGGCCCCGACTACGCCAAGGCCCTCGGCGACCGGGACCGGGCCCGCGCGTGCGTGCTGCTCGCCCACCAGCCGGTGCAGATCCACGACGCCGTGGACCACGGCGTCGACCTCCAGCTCTCCGGCCACACCCACGGCGGCCAGCTCTGGCCCGGCAACCTCATCGCGGGCGCCGCCAACCCGACGCTGGCGGGCCTGGAGCGCTACGGCGACACCCAGCTGTACGTCAGCCGCGGTGCGGGCGCCTGGGGCCCGCCCACGCGCGTGGGGGCGGAGTCGGACATCACGGTGATCGAGCTGGCGTCCCGTCAGGCCTGACCGCTGCTCTTCCCGCGGGCCTTCCCGCGGGGATCCGGCAGCGCCCGTGTCATGCCCGGCAGGAAGTCCGTGAACAGTTCGTGCACCTCGCGCACCAGAGGGCGCAGGACCCGGAAGCGGGCCAGCACGACGCCCCGCGCGGTGAGCCGGGCGCCGCGTTCGGCGAGCCGGTAGCTGCGCTCGCGGCCCTTCGTCCGGTCGAAGATCCAGTACAGGACGAGGCCCATCTGGGAGAGCCACATCAGCTCCGGCAGGATGTCCCGCAGGTCCTCAGGAACCTTGGTCTTCGCGCCGGCCAGCACCGCGCGGTGGATGCTGATGGCCTCCTGGCGCGCGTGCTCCGACTCGGGGGAGAAGGGGCTGAGCGGGCTGTCCGGGTCGGCGGCGTTCTTGAAGAACTGCACGGCGAACTCGTGGTACGGCGTGGCGATGTCCAGCCAGACCTTCAGCACGCCCGCCAGCCGTGCCTCCAGGTCGGTCTCCTTGGCCAGGACCTCGCGGACCGCCGCCTGGTGCTCGGCGGCGATCCGGTCGTAGAAGCCCTGGATCAGGTGCTCCTTGCCCGCGAAGTAGTAGTACGCGTTGCCGACGGAGACCCCGGCCTCCTGGGCGATGGCCCGCATCGTCGTCCGGTCGTAACCGCGTTCCTGGAACAGCCGCATGGCCGTCTCCAGGATCAGCGCGCGGGTCTGCTCTGACTTGGTGAGGGGGGCGCCGTCGTCGGGGCCGTCGTTGGTCGCAGGCACGGGTCCAGAGCCTATCCAGTGCCGCAGGTGCCGTCGGCACACCCGGGTCCGGCGTACCTCCACCCGAGCCCCGGCTCGTACGCCCACCCGTCGCCCGACCACCGCCCCTCACCGAGGCGCTGCGCGCCGCCCCTGTCGATGTCGGCGCGGCGGTACCCGTCGCCGCCCCACTGCCGCTGCCCGCCCCGCCACTTCGCGGCGGCCAGCACCGCCCCGCGGGCCAGCCGGGCGCCGGTGGGCGTGCTGAGCCGGTGGGCGAGGGCGCGGTGCTCGCGCAGGGCCCACAGGACGACGATCCAGGCGGCGGCGCCCCGGTAGACCTGCCCGGCGTCGCCCACGGCGGTGACCTCGTCGAGGGTGGCCGCGTGGTCGAGGCCGGGCAGGCGCCCGCGGGCCTCGTCCGACCCGGCCGGGACCAGGTCCAGCGGCACCAGCCGGGGCTGGCGCAGCAGCCAGTCCCGTACGTGGGTGCACAGGGAGCACTCGGCGTCGTAGAGGACGGTGAGCCGGCGCACGGGGGCGCCGGCCGTCCCGGTGGCGGGAACCATCGGCTCAGGCTCCGGCCGTCGGGGCCACCCAGCCCTGCGGCGGGACCGGCGGCACCTGCTCCCGCTCCATCATGCCGCGCCGCCGGATCTTGTTGAGCACGTAGACGTTGCCCAGGTGCATCACGCCGAGCACCAGCAGCACCACGCCGATCTTGGTCGAGAGCGCCTCGAAGATGCCGCGGGTGTCGGTGATGGTCTCGTCGTCGCTCAGGTAGAGCGCGACGAAGCCGAGGTTGACCAGGTAGAAGCCGACCACCAGGAGGTGGTTGACGGCGTCGGCCAGCTTCTCGTTGCCGTGCAGGACGTCGGAGAGGAAGACCCGTCCGTTGCGGCTGAGCGTGCGGGCCACCCAGACGGTCAGACCGATGCTGACGGCCAGGTAGATGACGTAGGCGATGACGGTGCGGTCCATGCCCCACCCCTTCTTGAACGCGTTCAAAACGCTGACAGGACTGACTGTAGACCTGTTTTTGAACACGTTCAAGCCGGCTGCCGGCTCAGGGGCGGCGGCCCAGTTCCGGGCGCTTGGAGTAGTCCGTCAGGCCGATGACGTTGCCCCACGGGTCGGCGAACTCGACGGTCCAGCCGGTGGCCACGGGGAACGGCTCGTCGAGCGGCGGCACCCCGGCCTCCCGCAGCGCCGTGGCCGCCGTGCGGGCGTCCGTCGTCTCCAGCCACACCCGCGCGGAGGGCCACATCGGCGGCTGCCGCCAGAACTCCTCCTCCACCCGCAGCAGCAGCCCGGGTGTCTCGCCCCCCACCTTCAGCAGCGCGATCCCGGCCTCGTCGAGCCGGTAGGCGACCGTGAACCCGGCCCGCTCGTAGAAGTCGACGGCCTCACCGAGGTCCCCGACGGGCAGCAGCACGTTGTCGAACCCGAGCAGTTCGTACGATTCATGATCTGACATGACGTCAGATTAGGTGTGTGCGGGCCCGATTGGACGGACGCGGCGGCCGCATTGCCGCACGGTCACTCGCCCGGGCGGACGCCCGTTCCCGGCCCCGACTTCTCTTGTGCGGCTCCGGTCCTGCAATATGACCGGCAGTTTCCAAGTCGACCAGGAGTGACCCCACTGTGAGCGAGCAGCCGCCCCAGCCTTCCCAGCCGCCCGGCTACGGCTACCCGAACCAGGGCTCGGGCCCCGCAGGTCAGCCCGGCCCCTACGGCTACCCCCAGGGTGGCCAGCAACCGCCGCCCGGCGGCTACCAGACCCCCGGCTACCCGCAGGGCGCTCCCGGCTATCCGCAGGCCGGCCCCGGGTACCCGCAGGCGCCCGGCTACTACGCCACCGATCCGAACGCCCCCTTCGGCTACGACCCGTACGGCCGCCCGTACTCCGACAAGTCGAAGATCGTCGCCGGTGTGCTCCAGCTCTTCCTCGGCAGCTTCGGCATAGGCCGCTTCTACGTCGGCTCCGTCGGCATAGGCGTGGCCCAGCTGCTCACCTGCGGCGGCCTCGGCTTCTGGGCGCTGATCGACGGCATCATGTACCTGGTCAACAACGACCGTACGGACGACCAGGGCCGCGTCCTGCGTGGCTGACACCGCGCCCTGCGCACCACCCGGCCGGCGACGGCGGCAGTGGCATCCCGCGGCCGCACCCCTCGGGGTGCTCGTCGCGGGTGCCGCCGGTGCCGGGTACCTGTGGGGCACCGATCCGCACGAGGGCGGCCACCCGCTGCCCCAGTGCCCGTTCCGCTTCGTCACCGGGCTGCTCTGCCCGGCCTGCGGCGCCACGCGCATGGTCTACGACCTGATGCACGGTCACTTCGCCGCGGCCTGGCTGGACAACCGCGCCCTGCTGTTCGCCGCACCGTTCGCGCTGGCGCTGTGGGCCCGTTGGACGGTGCAGGGTCTGCGCGGCCGCTCCTACCGGCCCCGGATCGCCCCCTGGGGTCAGGCGCTGATCCTGCTGACCGCGGTGGCCTGGACGGTCGTTCGCAACGTCCTGTGATCAATGATCACGAAATGGGAACGTTGGATCATAGTATTTCCCAACTGACCCACCCGTCTCCTACGCTTCGTCACGCACAGAGGGGGGGACGGCCACGTCACTGACGTGAGCCGCCGTGCGTCGAGCGTGCGATCAGCGGTGTCCCCTCCTGGGCCGCCGGGGCCCTCCGCCCCGGTCCGTCCCACATCTCCCCAGGAGCACCACCATGACCGTCCCCCCGAACCCCGCCGCTCCCTACGGCGTCGACCCGCAGGGCCGCCCGTACTCCGACAAGTCGAAGATCGTCGCCGGTATCCTCCAGCTCTTCCTGGGCACCCTGGGCATCGGCCGCTTCTACGTCGGCTCCGTCGGGGTCGGTGTGGCCCAGCTCCTGACCTGCGGTGGCCTCGGCTTCTGGGCGCTGATCGACGGCATCATCTTCCTGGTCAGCAATGACCGCACGGACAAGGAAGGCCGCCCGCTGCGCGGCTGACGCCGCCTCGCTGAACGGGGGGTGGGGGCGCGAAAAAGTATCTTGGGGCGCG